>CAZKAS010000041.1:0-15316 GCA_964550875.1 uncultured Muribaculaceae bacterium
AATTCATTAGAGTATATAATAAACGATTGCCCAAAGAAGATACGTCGTATTATTTTAAAGCAAACGGCGACAGTTACGGGCTTGTTGTTGATGGATCATCATTTGTTTTACAGAATAATCACGGAAGATATTTGCCTGAAATTTTATCTGAGTCAGAAAAACTTTTTAAATATAAAAAGAAAGATTTAATTTTTATTTTTCAACATTTTCCGCTTGTTGAACCAATAGAAAAGCCTGCACTTTGTACATTTGAGTCAGATTATTATTTGGATTTATTAAAAAAATATCCAAATGTTGTATTAATTGCGTCAGGACACTATCATCATAAGAATTTGATAGTTGACGAAAACGGTTTGACCCATATCTCCGTTCCCGAACTGGCAAAAAAAACCAATTCTGTCGGAAGCGGAGTATATCAGGTTGTCAACGTCACTTATGATAAAAAATTCTTAAAGAAGCCTGAAAATGTTAAAATTGAAGTTCAAGACGTTAAGTTTTAATCATTTTGTGATTTTATAAATTTTTCGGCACAAGCAAGCATTTTTGCAGTCAATTCTTGATTATCACGTAAATTCATACCTGCAGTTTTTAATACTTCCTTGAGCCGATTTTCCCAATAGGGGTAGAGTTCAGAATTAGATATATTAAGGACATTACCAATCATTTTCAACTCATTCCAATCCAAAGGAACAGGTAATGCACCTCTCATCATATCAACAATTTCAATACGTTTTTTTCTTGGAAAAGCTTTTAAAAACTGAATTGTCGAAAGACCTAAATCATTTTGTTTTTTCTTAAAGAACTCAATTGTATCATCGACTAACACCGGTTCTTGAGGGATTCTATATTCAGGAAATTCCTCAGGCTGTATATCCATGACTATTGCAATTCTTTCAAGAGTCGCACTTCTGGTAGAAAACGGTATTGTTTCATCAATTAAATTATAAACATATGAAAGCGTAACTCCGACCATTTGAGCAAAATCTTTTTTATGTAAACCTGTTTTGGCAAGAAAATTTGCTAATTTTTTACTGCTTTTAGCCTGCAAAGTTTTATTTTTTGTAACCATACATTATCTCCTATCAAAATTTTTGTTGATAAATCTTTTATGGGGTTATATCATTTATATTATTAACCGCAATCAACATTTTTTATAATCGGCTGTTTGTGGTTAACGACAAGGCTAATAGTTTTTAGTTAAAAAAGAAATGAAAGATTTATATGAAACTCATAACAGCGTTAGGAAATCCAGGAGAAAAATATGCAAAAACCCGTCACAATATGGGCTTTATGGTTGCAGATAAACTTGCAGAGAAATATAACTTTTCCTTTAAATTTGAACAAAGATTTAATGCGATTATTGCGAAAACAAATATTGAAGGTGAAAATGTAATTATATGTAAACCTCAAACTTATATGAATTTGTCAGGACAATCAGTTCGACCTCTTTTGGATTATTATAAACTCTCCATTCAAGATTTATTCTTAATTTATGATGATATAAACCTTAACTTGGGGAAAGTTCGTTTTCGTGCTAAAGGCTCTGATGGTGGTCATAATGGTGTAAAATCCATCATATTAGAAACAAAATCAGACTCTTTTCATCGACTAAAAGTCGGTGTCGGCCCTCAACCTGAGTTTATGAAATCTGAAAGTTTTGTACTTTCTCCTTTTGGAAAGGAAAATGAAGAGCTCTTGCAAGCATCTGTTAATTTTGCCTCAAATGCTGTCATCTGTTACTTTAAAGAAGGACTACAAATCGCTCAAAATAAATTTAATTGAAATTTTAGTTTTTTAATTTCTGATTTATTTGCCTTATTGAATTATCAATATTCATTAATTCATTTTGGGTTCTGATTTGATTCATAAAATTTTCATGACGAATCATTTCTTGTTGATAAATAATTATCGCTTGCATTTCAGCATTCTTATCAGATTTTGTTTTGTCTATTTCTCTATTAACTAAATTCATTAAACACATATTTTGTTCATTCGGTAAATATGAAAGACAAGCATTATAACCGTTTTGAAATAATATTTTTCTATCTACCCAATATTTTAAATATCGACTATAATCATAACTCAATTTATCAAGAACAGCCTCAGGAATATCATCACAAATTTCAGCATCAGGCGGTACAATTTGTTTCCAATGAACATCAAAACGAGAATCTGCAACTATTTTGTTTCCGTCAGTCGAAATTTTCTTAAAATTATACAATTGTTTGCTCTTATCAGGTTTTTTTACCAACAAAGAAATAATACAGCCATCTTTCAACATTTTATTTATTTCAGATAATGATTTATTTTTTATTTTAACATTGTTAATTTTAATAATTTCAGAACCAATTGGAATAATATCAGAACTTGTAGCATAAACATATGTTCTGTTATGAAATTGTCGCATTCTATCCTTTATTAAACCCAGTTCAATCTTTGAAGAACTGTCATCTAGTGCAAACACTTGCAGACAAAACATACACAACATTATTAAAACAAAAAATTTGCTGAGTTTCTTTAAAATGGTTAACGTATATCTATTTTTATTCAATTTTTTAATATCCGAATTTTATTATCATTAATGTTCAATTTTCGTAACATCATTTGCATCATCATAAGTTTTTTGACGTCCTGTTGTCACTCTTTGAATTGTCTTTTCCTGTTTGATTTTTTGAGTTGTATCACTCACTAAATTTGCAAAATCTACATTTTCGTACACCCAATAAATTCCATATCCAATTGCAACAAGTATTATCAATTTCAAAATATTACCCATTTCATTCTCCTATAAAATTTAAATACATATTTATAATACCATTTTTTTTTAAGAAAAAACACTTATGAATATTTTTGAAATATAATGTTAAGAGAGGTACAAATGTTTTTAACCACACTTGCAGTAATTTTAAGAATATTTTCAAATCCGATTGCAAATATGTATGAGAAAAAAGTTTCAATGAGCGGTTCTTCTCTCTATACAAGCTTCTATTCATACTTAATAATGGGGCTGTGTTGTATTCCTTTCGCTTTTCAATTCGATTGGAAAGCAATGCCTTTCGACTTTTGGAAATATGCAATCATAGCAGGTGCACTTTGTGCTACTGGTCGGGCATGTATGGTAAAAGCATTACAAATTGGTGAATTATCCATTTTAGGGCCCATAAACTCCTATAAATCTGTCGTTGGTTTAATTATAGGTATCTTCTTATTAGCAGAAATACCAGGCATTTTCGGACTTATCGGCATGGCTTTCATTATTTGGGGAAGTTGGTTCGTCTTTGATACTCAAACAGAAGGTTTTTCTCTAAAATTATTTAAAAGAAAAGATATCATTCTTAGATTTACTGCATTAATTTTAACCGGTATTGAAGCTGTCATTTTAAAAAAAGTTATTATTCTCTCCAGCGTTACAATGTCCTATATGATGTGGGCTTGGACAGGCACTGTTTTTACTTTTCTAATTATTCTTTTATCTCGAAAAAACTTTACACCAATTACCAAACCACAAATCCCTCAATATCTAATTATCTGTTTGGGATTGGCAATTATGCAACTTTCTACTAACTTTGTTTTTCAAAATATGAAAGTCGGATATGCTTTAGCACTGTTTCAACTATCTACAATTGTCAACTTACTATTCGGGATTAAATTTTTTCACGAAGGCGATTTTGCTAAAAAACTACTTGGTACAATAATTATGACATTCGGCTCCGTTATTATTATACTTTGCCCATAAACACTATTTGTGGTTTCTTGTTATGTCATTTATATCACATAGAATATTGACTATAATCATCTACAGACTGACTTCTATCGTCACTTTGAATGGATTCTGTATGTTTATGTTCATCTTGCGAAGTAAAATGAGAAGAAGGCAATTGCTCTTCCTGTAATACAGGTGGCGTTGAGGTTTGATTATCAGAAGAATGGAAAAATTCATTTATTTTTTGTTTGTCTACCTTAACATTGGAAGAAGTGGATTCTTTCAACGTTTCACTGTAGGACGGTTTAATATTAACCTTGACTTCAACATGTTGTTTATTTGAAGTTTGTGATAACTCAACATCGTCCATTTTCTGCCGAATAATATCATTTACATCAGTATATAGTTCAACGTCAGGAGAAATATTTTCTTTTACGGTTTCCACTTCAATATTATCATCGTAAATTTTTGTTTGAGTAGCTCTTGGCAACAAAAAAAACGGAGACAAAGCCACAATCAACGCAATCACAGAGAAAACGATAATAAAATTTAAGCGATTTTTGTGTTTTTTCCGTGACTTGACCGTCTTAAAATCACCAGCTAAATTTATTGGCTGTTTAACTTTTGAAGATTTTGTTTTCAATACGCTAACTCTCTTTTAATATCAACTAATTATAACATTTTTTTTACTATATTTCAACATTTTTCATCATGTCAATCAGTGTTTGAATAGTTGTATCCATGGAAACACTATCAGAAGTTCTCTGTTGGAGAAACGCATTTATTTGAGGCATGTATTCAATAGCAACATCAAGTCTTGGATTACTTCCGGGATTGTACATGCCTACATCAATCATATCCTTATTTTCTCTATATAAAGACATTAATGTTCTCATTTTTGCAGCGGCAGCCTTATGCTCCGGAGTACAAATAGCAGAAAACAAACGGCTGATACTTCCGAGAACATCAATAGCGGGATAATGATTCATTTCCGCAACTTTTCTCGACAAGAAAATGTGTCCGTCAGTAATACCACGAACGGTATCTACAATCGGATCATTAATATCATCACCTTCCATAAGAACTGTATATAATGCAGTAATAGACCCCTTTGGAGAATTACCTGCACGCTCAAGAACTTTTTGCAACCAAGAGAAAATTGAAGGCGGATAACCTTTCATTGTAGGCGGTTCTCCGATAGACAAACCAACCTCACGACCTGCCATTGCGCAACGAGTAACGGTATCTGTCATCAAGAAAACTTTTTTTCCTTGATCCCGAAAATATTCACAAACAGACGTTGCAGTATGTAAACATTTTTGTCTAATCAAAGGGGGTTGGTCACCCGTTGAACATACTAAAACAGATTTTGCCATACCTTCAGGGCCAAGAGAGTCCTCGACAAACTCTTTGACTTCCCGTCCACGTTCTCCAATCAATGCAACAACGTTAACGTCCGCATCTGAATTTCTTGCAATCATACCCAAAAGTGTTGATTTTCCAACTCCGGACCCAGCAAAAAGTCCCATACGTTGACCGCCACCAAGTGTTAATAGTGAATCAATTGCACGAACTCCGCAAGAAAATTTCTCTGTAATAATCGGTCTGTCAAATGCCTCCGGAGGCGGATTATCAATATGCATCCACGTTGCATCGGTCGTATCCAACGGCTTCCCGTCTATTGGTTCTCCTAAAGGAGAAATAATTCGTCCCAACAAAAAATCACCCATCGGAACAGTAATCGGATTACCTGTAGTTGTAACCAATGCACCCTGACCTATTCCTGAGCCGTCATACAATAGCAACAACTGAGCATATTCTCCTTTAAATGCAACAACTTCCGCAGGTTTGCGCTCTCCGTTGTATGTTTCTATAAAACATAAATCACCAACCTTCAATCCGGGAAGATTGACTTCAACAGTCAGCCCTAATAACTTTGAAACAGAACCTTTATAACTAAACAAAGGGGTATTTTGGATTATATCAAATGCCCTATGTTTAGTAAATTCTATAGATTTTATTATATTTTGATTAAGTTCCATTATCCATTGTTTCCAAAGTTATAATCTTGAATATAAGATTCTCCGATAGTATCAACCGCCTCAACTCTAATATCTGTAATCAACTCGGAATACGAAATTACTACAATTGTCGGAATATGACGTTCTAAAAGTTGATATAAAGGTAGTCTGATACGTGGTGAACACAAAATTACAGGTTGACGACCAATATTTTGATGCGCTCTCATAAGCGTTTGAGCCGAAGATTCAATAAGCTCTTGTACTTGCAAAGGATTTAACAAAAACATTGTTCCCAATTCTGTACGCTGACAACTGTCATCAAGCGTTTTTTCCCAATCAGAAGAAAGTGTTAATGCGTACAAAATCTTATCTTGAGTCGAATTAGACAAACAAATTTGTCTGCCCAAAGCTGCTCTCAATCGTTCTGACAAAATATCAGGTTCTTTTGAAAATCTTGCATAGTCACAAAGACGCTCAAAAATAAACATAATGTCTTTAATAGAAACCTTTTCTCTGATTAAATTTACAAAAATCTTTCTTAAATCGGAAGTCGAAATTATAGTCGGAACTAAGTCATTTACCAATGTTGGATCTTGACTCTTAACAAGTTCCATCAATTTCAAAACATCAGTTTTGGTCATAACTTCATCTACATATTTTCTGACACTCTCTTGCAAGTGCGTTACAATAACATCAACAGAATCAACTTGAGTTAATCCGTCACGAGCATCAAAATCATCAGGATTTAACCAATACGCTTGCGTTTGATATGTCGGATCAATGCCAACTATAGCATCTTTAGGAACATCTTTTCCTAAAGAATCCCATTGATCGGCAATAACCATATTCTTCCCCGGATAAACAGCACCTGTCGCTACCGTATTTCCACGAATTGAAATCATATACTCATTCGCCTCCAGCGCAGAAGAATCCATAATACGAATGTTCGGAATAATAAAACCTAATTCATCTGTGACCCTTTGACGTAATGCTGCTATCTTCGGTAATAACTGCCCGTCTTGATCAGGATCGGCTATAATCAACAATCCTGAACCTACTTGTAAACTCAAAACATCAACACCTAATCTTTCGTACATTCTGTTCGGGTTTACTAAATCCTGCATATTTTGACGAACACTTTCCAATTGACCAAGTTGTGCTTGAACGTCCTGATTAACCAACACTGAAAATGCAGATACCGCAATAATTCCTGCAAATAAAACAAACGGGAACCAAGGTAATCCAGTTAATGGAGATGATAAACCAATTAAAAGTAAAAATCCTGCTGCAAAAAACAAACTAAATGGCTTACTTAAAATTTGAGATTCTAAATCTTTACCCAAAGAAGGACTTGCCGCTGTAGAACGAGTCATTACAATACCTGCCGAAACTGCCATCAACAGCGATGGCAACTGAGCAGAAAGTCCGTCACCTACTGTCAACATTGTATATTTTTGAACAGCTTCCTCCGGAGCAAGTCCGTTTTGTAATATACCAATTAACAATCCTCCAACAATATTAATTACCGTAATTATGATACCTGCCATCGTATCACCTTTTACGAACTTCATAGCACCGTCCATAGAACCGAATAAACTGGATTCACGCTGCAAATCTTCACGCTTTTTAACTGCTTCTTCAGGAGAAATTAATCCCGCATTAAAATCGGCATCAATTGTCATTTGCTTACCTGGCATTGCATCTAATGCAAATCTCGCTGATACTTCTGCAATACGCTCTGCACCTTTTGTAATTACCATAAACTGTACTACAGTAATAATCAAAAAGATTACAAAACCTACAATTAAGTTTCCGCCTGTAACGAATTTTGCAAAAGCATCAATTACATCTCCTGCCTCTCCTTTTGCCAAAATTGACCTTGTAGATGCAATTGACATTACCAAACGAAACATCGTTCCTATAAGAATAATTGACGGAAATGACGACAATTCAAGAGGTTTTGTAATATACAATGATATCATCAGCAAAACAACTCCAAGCGTAATATTAAATGCTATCGCCATGCTGATTAGAAACGGCGGTAACTCGCATATCAAAATGACTACGAGAATAATTACAAATATTGCCAACCCGATTTCACTTATCGGATTTCCTTGTCCTCCTTGTGCTTGTGCCAATTACTACCCCTGCTGAAGATTCTTAAATGCCTGTTCCAATATAGATAACCCCGTATCAATTGTTGCATCTATTATACCGTTTTCTGTTATTATTATAGCACCTCCTGATACAATATTTTCATCAGGAATTACTTTTATTTTTGCCTCTATTGAATCTGCCGATAAATATTCCGGCAAATTTTCCTTTACAGTCAACACGTCCTGAGGCTGAACCTTAACTGTTATCCTGTTTTCAAGTTTAAACGTATCTCCCAATGCCGATTTTATCAACCCTAAAAGTGCCGTTTTATCTTGTTCTATTTCTTTATTAATGATTTTTTTTGCAATTGCGACACTGATTTCCAAAATATGTGGCGCTATCATTCCAAACATTTCATCTTTATATGAAAAATATTCCTCAATTGCTCCCATTAATTGATTTACTTCTGCCTGAGCATTTTCTATGCCCATTTTATGACCATCTTTAATCGCTTGCTCTCGTATTGAGTTTGCTTCTTCTTGCGCCCTTGAAACTATGTTCCTGTCATCAATTCTTCTGTATCCCCGACGCCTTGAACCTTGACGACGCTCCTGTCTGGGATCAAAAACTATATCCTCAAATTTTAACGGCTCCTGCTGCACAAATGAAGATTGATTAGCCACAGATGATACCACACCTTGCGGTGCGGATTTTTCTTCTATTCTTTTTTCTGCATTTACCTTTTTATCAGACTGACTGCGCTTTATAATCATTTATTTTTCGTTCCAAATGCTCGGCTATTATCTGTAAAATATGCTCTGACACTCCTAAACTTTCATAATTTTCAGGATTGTTCACTAACGTTGAAACTAACGGTCGCTCCAACTCTATTATATCGAATAATTCATTTTGTGTAATAGATTTTACATTTCTTCCAAACTTTTTCATTCTCTTTGCAAAACCAGCACCTTCATTTGTGGGCAAAACAGATTGAAAATCCTGTAAACACTGCTTTAATAAGGAAGGATCTATCTTCGTTTCTAAATCATCAAGTTGTATGTACTGCAATATTACATTTGCATCTGTTTTATCAAACTTGTTCAATAACACTGTCATTTTATCATTTGGAAGTTTTTTTGCTATCAATGCAAAAGCAGCCAATTTCAGAATTTTTAAATCACTTGCGTTATCCAATGCTTCATTTTCTGCTTTCGCCATGTCATCTATGTTTGATTGATTTGCAGCATTCTGCGCTTGCTGCTCTGATAAGGCACCCCTTTTCGTCAATTCCGCTAATGCTTCATTGTATGCCTTCTTTACATGATGCTCAACCAGTCCAATCATCTGATCTTGCGGTAAATTCTTAAAAGTTGCCTGTTTTGCAATCTCAAATATTGTAAATGCAATTTTTTGCATTATTCCGTCACGGAATTGAACAGGAATGTTTCCCCTAATTATATCCAGCGATTTATGAAAAGACCACTCTCCTATAAACTGTGTGATGATAGATGCTTGATCAACCGTATATGAATGCTCTTTATCATTCGCTAATGCCTCTCCGGCAATGAAACAAAAGTTCTTTACCGTATTGTAAACATACTCCTGATCCTTCGCCGGCAAATCAGTCGGAACTACTGCTTTCGCTTGTCCCGACAAATCTTCTGCAAATTCTTTATATTTAAACCCTTCTGCCGTCATTTATTCTTCTTTACCAGTATAAAAATTACGATTTTTCAAGCCAACTCTTTACCTGTTCGCCAAGCTCTTCTACATCTGCCGTTGATAAATCCGTTCTGACATCTTCCAATACATCTTGCAACTCTTCAACTGCTTGCGGTTGCTGTTGCGGAATTGCCGGCGCTGCAGCCGTTTGTTGGTTTGATATTTGTTGAACAAACTGTTGCGATAATGCTTGCTGTTCCAATAACCCCTGAGCTATCTGTTGTTGTTTCTCTATCAACTGTGATGCTTTTAAATTTACATCATTTAGTTGCTTCTCTTGATCTGCAGCCTTCTTGCGAAGTGCTTCAACTTCTTCCTGCTGCTTTTCTGCCTTCTCTTTTAACTTTTTAGACAAATATGCATATCCTACCGATAACAAAACAACGACCAATGCAACCGTTAGCCACCATGGATTTCCTGTTTCTTCAGGCTTTGGAAGATTTACAGGTTTGTCGCTTGCTAAATATGGCTCTATTGAATCTGAAAACGCAATAGATACATTATCTATGCTTACTTTTGGTGATGCTGATCGTGCTATCTGCGCCTTTAATTCATCTAATGTCATGTTCGACGGCATTGCTGATGATTCAATTGTAACAGCTATTGATATTTCTTCTACGGTACCCGTCCTTGAATACTCGGTTGTTTGAGATTTGGAAATACCATACTGCGTTTCCCTTGCTGTTCTTGTATAATTTCTGTTCTGAGAAGAATCACTTCCTGAAGCCGGTAATCCGTTCGGTAAATATACACTGACTGCATTTAATCCTGCATTACTGTCTTGCGTCCTATCTCCCAATCCTTCCGAAAATGTTTGTTCTGTCAACGCTATCTTGCTGTTTGGATCATACTCGATTTTCGTTGTTTCTTTCGGTACTTGCCGTAAAAATGTACTTACCGTTGCTACATAATTTCCTTTTCCAACTAATCTGTCCAACTGAGAAGAAACTTTTGCCTGCATATACTGATCTTGTTCCTGCAGTTTTGCAAGTTGATCATCAGAGGAATTAGCAATACTGTTATATACATTACCATTCGTATCCGTTATCGAGATGTTATCAGCAGTAAGTCCTGATACACTTCCCAATAATAAATTCTGTATTGCTCTGACTTTATTCGACTCTAATTTTGACCCTGAGGGTATTACTATCTGAACTGTCGCAGTTACAGGCTTTTTATCAGACGCAAACATCGTTTGTTCCGGAATTGAAATAAAAACTGATGCATTCTCTATAGGATCTATCTTTCTGATAAGCCTCGACAATTCTCCATTTATCGCCCTTGCCAATCTTATTTTTTTATCTTCTTTCGTCGATGTAAAATCTCCCTTATCAAAAATTTCAAGACCTACATATTGATCCATTAATCCACTTTGGACTATTGTCAACAATGCTCTATCTCTTTGACTTGCGGTATATTTTTCCAATGACAATGTTGTCTTTGAACCTTCTGCACTCCTCGTTGCAGTGATGTTCTCCCTCGCAAGAAGTGCCTGAACTTCTATTGCTTTTCCGGCATTATCCGTCGTGAATAATATAAACGGCTTTTCTATTACCTTCTCATACGTAGAAGTCTTGTTCTTGGGTTTCGACACCATTGCTATTCCAACTACCAATAGCACTATTACCAGTACCGCAACACCTATTGCTGAATACAATACCGTCTTATTTTTTAATAACTCCTGAATTTTTTCCATATCCCCTGTTTTCCGTTAGACATGTAGTATTATTAATTATACTATCTTTTTAGGAATAGGGCGACATCTTAACACTTTTTACACTAAATGTTAATTTGCATGATTTTTTCGTACGCTTGAATAATTTTTGTTGCTACGTTTGTCGCCAACTGAACTTCCGTTGATGCCTTGTTTATTGCAATTACTACGTCGTGGATATCAACGTTTTCATTCCCCATTAACTGCTGTTTCATTAATGTATCAGGAGCCTCCAAATCTTTATTAAGATTTTCTACAAGACCTGAAAATACTGCCTTGAAATCAGGTGTTTCCGGCTGTTCTAAGCTCTTAAAACGTAATCCTCCATGAACCCCCCAATCAGTGTATTTCGTGGGCTCTAATTTTGTGAAAACATCTACATTCGGAACTAACCTGTTTTGAAGCATTTACATATCCTTATTTCTTTAAATAATTCGCTAAAATATTTTTTACATAATTTTGTGTTTCTTTATACGGCGGAACTCCCTTATATTTATCCACCGCTCCCGGGCCTGCGTTGTATGCCGCCAATGATAATATCAAATTTCCGTTATATTTTTTCATCAATGATTTTAAATAACGAACTCCTCCATCTACGTTTTGAACAGGATCCTTTGAATTTGTAACCCCTAAAGATTCCGCAGTTGCAGGCATTAATTGCATTAAACCCACTGCTCCTGCCTTTGATACTATTGTGGGATTAAAACCAGATTCTTGTTTTATTAAAGCACGTACCAGTTTTTCATTCACCCCATGTTTAGATGATATTTCTGAAATAATGTCGCATATTTCTTCCTTTGTGTACTTCTTCTCTGTTGACGAGAGTGTCGTAGGCTTTACCAATGAACCAAATACCACTTTATTTGAGTTATCTGTATCTCTGAATCTGTACACATTTTCATTAATGCTTTCGCTCAATACATCTTTGAATTTTACTGATGTGGGATTTTGTGATATTGCTTCAGGAGTTGAAACTTTATTATTAAAATTGTTTACATAATTAACCAACTGCGCCGCTCTTGCTCTTGCTGCGCTCTCTCCGCTGGTATTTATTAAATTTTGTATATTGGCTGAAAACATTATCCCTTTTTATCCCTATATCCTTAATCAAATTTTAATCTATTATTAATTTCCTATCTGCAACGCATTATCTATCATTTCTTTCGTTATCTTCATAACACCTAAACTCGCCTCGTATGCTCTCTGTGCCATTGCAGCATCTGCAAATTCGACCATTGCATTGACGTTAGAGGTCCTTACATATCCATATCCATCGGCATCCGGGTGTCCGGGAAGATACATTTTATCTCCAAGTGTAGGATCTTCCACCATTCCAGACATCGCAACACCTCCACTGACGAATGGCACTGTCGCAGAACTAAACAAATCGTCCTTCATCGTCGTCAATAACCCCGCAAATGAAACGTTATCCGTTGCATTTATAACAGGTATTTTTCTGATGTAGTTCGGCGTATCTATATTTGCAATGTTCTTTGCGCATATATCCATACGCTTGCCGTGTACGCCAATTGCTTTTTCACTGATTGTAAATGATCCTAATAATGTCATTCTTATGATCCTACGTTAATTACTGTCTTTAACTCGTTTAATACAGATGTTACCCTTTTTATAGCTGTTTTATATGCTATTGAGTTTTTATGAAGTTCTGTTAATTCATAAACTTGATCAACTTTACCTTGTTGGTCTTGAATAACCGCTGATGGGCCAAGTTTTTCCGACAACTTCGTTTCCAGCGGACTATTCATGCTTCCTAAATATTGAGAAAAATCAATATCTTTCCTTATATACCCCGGAGTATCTATATTAGAAATGTTTCCTGCCAACGCCCTTTGTCTATGCGCTGCCAAGTCTAATATCAAATTACATTTATCTAGTGAATTGTTTGGTGTAAACATTTCATACCCCTTAATTTACTGATTACTAACTTTGAATATTAATTGATTTTGAATACATATCATTTATGGTTTTTACTAATTGGAAACTTGCAAGCATTGATGCATTTAAACGCATAACCCTATTTGTATCTGCTATCAAATCAACATTCGCCGACTCTAGCTTTTGATGTTCTATCCTATCATGATTTACTACTAAAACAGGTTCTCCGCTATCCTCCGTCGGTATGAATTTATTCCCGTCCAATGCCTTCAATCCTTCAGGATTTTGAAAGTTAACTATCGGTATCGTTCCGATTTTCTGAGGTTTATCTCCATATTTCATCGAAACTTCAACATCGCCATTTGACCTAATCCACCAATTATCGTAATTTACCGGTAACTTTATTCCATCTCCGACTAAATAACCATCACGAGTAACTAAATATCCTTCCTTATTCTGCATCATTGATCCGTCACGAGTATATTTTACATCTCCGTCAGGTGATGTAACGGGGAAAAAGCCCTGTCCGTTTATTCCCATATCAAACTTGTTATCTGTTATTATCAGTTGTGCAGGTCTGTAATCTTTCCTCAAAACTCCTGATAAATAACCATCTTCTGACAATACTTGTTCAAATGTCACAGATTTATACGCTGTCGTGTTTTGATTTGACATATTGTTAGTTATATAACCTAACTTATCAAATTGTAAGTTCGCATTTACTATATTTTTTTGAATTAATCCATGAAAAGTAGTCATCTTTTAACTCCTCTACATTTGCGTTAGTCTTTGTACTGCAGTCGAAATCAATGAATATGACTGCTGAAACATTGCTCGGTTCGCATCAAATGTTTTTAAAACAGGAAATGCACTCATAAATTCCGTACTTAATGAAACATTTGAATCTTCTGTAAAACCTTGCCTTACTCCCGGATCAAGAACTGCAACTCCTGTCGTACTTACAACCGACAATTGAGCAACATTCGCTATTCTATTGTTCATTCTGTCAACTATTTTTATCTTTCCTGTTAAGTCAACTTTTACATCATTCGGGGTATCAGGAACAAACGGCAAAACAATAGGTGTTCCATCATTCGCCATTACTCTTTCATTTTCCAATGTTAAAAGATTGCCGTCTTTATCATAATGAAATCTTCCATCTCTGGTTAATTTAATACCTTCTTCTCCCATAACTTGAAAATAGCCTTTGTTTGATAACGCTATATCAAGCGGATTTTTAGATATTGATATTCTTCCGGGCTCATCATCTACTGATGAAGATAATGCATGCGCTCCAACATATTCCGTAAATGAAGAAACTACGGGCTCTTTTCTTTGATATCCTACCTTGTCAAAACCATTAACGTTCTCTGAGTGAATAGCCATAATTTCCGTTTGCAAATACATCGCTCGCAAACTGCTCCTTACTCCTGATTCAATATAATCAACTTTCCCGTTAATTTTCATAAAGTACCCCTTGTCATTTACTCTTTAATGATAACTCATTGAAAGTCAAATACAAAGCAAAATACAGAGAAATCAACCCTTTAGAGGATATTAAAAAAAATAATTACTCCCAATATAGGAAATGATGTTATAATGTTCTCATGAAAAATCGCTTATTAAAAATTTTTTGTATTTCTTTTCTATGGCTGTTTGCATTCTCGGGACAAGCAGATGCAATTAAAGTCGGATTGCAAATTGATACGAAATCCGTAACTACCGGAACGTCCGTAAAAGGAACTATAACTGATAAATATACCGGAAAAATAATTTGCGCCATAGACCCAATGAAATCATATAAAATTATTCCTAAAAAAGATGATATTCAAATTGAAGTTAACGGAAAATACTATGATACAGGAACAAATTCTATTATCATTTCTCCTTCATCAAACGGTTTTGTTTGCGCAAAAAACAGATGGTATAGAGGCTCAATAATTGTTACAAACAGAAACAAATTGTTAACTGTCATTAATAATGTAAAACTCGAAGATTATCTTTTGGGTGTAGTTCCTTGTGAAATGCCGTCAAGTTGGAATGCCGAAGCTCTTAAAGCTCAAGCAATTGCAGCAAGAAGTTATGCGGTTGCCAATATCGGAAAAAATGCAAGTAAAGGATTTGACATAAAAGATAACACCGAAGACCAAGCATACGGCGGTG
>CAZKAS010000042.1:0-283 GCA_964550875.1 uncultured Muribaculaceae bacterium
CTCTTAACTTTCCGTTAATTTGTGTAACAACAGTAATTGCACTCATTTTTGCCAGATTGTCATCATACTTTGGCCATTCTTCATTATGGATAGAATCTTGTAATCCGATTAAATCACCGATTTCTTCACTCATATAAGGAACAACAGGAGATATCATTTTCAACATTGACAATAAAGCAAAACTTAAAACATTTTTGTCTTGCTCGTTCAAATCTGTCTTTTTATTCATATAATCGTAAATAGTGTTTGTAAATTCACGATATTGTGAAATAACAGTATTGAA
>CAZKAS010000042.1:293-7255 GCA_964550875.1 uncultured Muribaculaceae bacterium
AAATTCCGCATTAATGTCTTGCGTGATTTTCTTTATTGCTATATGTGTTTGTCTGACAAGGTCATTATTCTCTTTAGAAAGTTCTTTGATGTCAGGAAGTTTATAGTCAACAAGAATATTTTCACGGTTGAGCATAAACATTCTCCAAAGTCTGTTTACAAATTTGAAACAGCCTTCAACACCTGCATCTGTCCAGTCAAAATCACGTCCCGGAGGGGAATCTGACAAGATAAATAATCTCGCCGTATCTGCACCGTAATTCCTGTATATATCATCGGGATCAACAGTATTACCCTTAGACTTGGACATCTTTGAACCGTCTTTTAGTACCATACCTTGAGTTAAAAGATTTTTAAACGGTTCATCAACGTTTGTTATTCCTAAGTCGTGAATTGCTTTTGTAAAAAATCTTGCATACAACAAGTGTAAAATTGCGTGTTCTATACCTCCGACATATTGATCAACCGGTGACCAATAATCAGTTGCTTCTTTTGAAAATGGTTCTTTATCGTTATGGGCATCTAAATATCTGTAGTAATACCAATTAGAACACATAAATGTATCCATTGTATCTGATTCTCTTTCTGCATCTGCTCCGCAAACAGGGCACTTCGTATGCATAAATGTATCAGATGTTGTCAACGGCGATTTCCCCTTTACTGAAAAATCAACATCTTTTGGCAACAATACCGGTAAATCTTCCTCCGGTACGGGAACTATGCCACAATGCGGACAATTAATTACAGGAATTGGAGCTCCCCAGTACCTTTGTCTTGAAATTAACCAATCTCTCAGTCTGAATTGCGTAGTTTCTTTTCCGAAGCCTTCTTTTTCTGCATATTCTGTAATTGCCTTTTTGGCTTCTTCATTTTTCATTCCTGAAAATTTACCTGAATTTACAAGTACTCCAGACTCAATATAGGCATTTTCATCAAGTGGAGCATTCGGATTTTCCGGATTATCAATAACTCTTTTTATTGTTTTTCCATACTTTTTCGCAAAAGCATAATCTCTTTCATCGTGAGCAGGAACTGCCATTACCGCACCTGTTCCGTAATCAACAAGTGCATAATCCGCTACCCATATTTCACTTTCTTCTCCATTAAATGGATTTATTATATGTGTACCAAGTGGTACGCCCGTCTTAATACGTTCATTTGACAAACGTTCTATTTCTGTCATTCTTGACGCATTTTCTCTGTATTGTTTTACTGCTTCCTCATTTTCAGGTGTCGTTAATTTTTCAATATCCTTATATTCAGGAGCAACAACAAGGTATGTAATGCCAAAAACCGTATCAGGACGAGTTGTATAAACAGGAATTTCAAGCCCTTCAATTTCTTTAACTTTGAATTTTAAAATAGTTCCGTGTGATTTTCCTATCCAATTCTTTTGCATTAATTTTACTCTGTCCGGCCAACCTTCAAGTTTATCTAAATCTTGCAAAAGTCTGTCCGCATAATCCGTAATCTTTAAAAACCATTGTGAAAGATGTTTCTTTTCCGCAACAGAATCACATCTCCAGCATTTTCCATCAATTACCTGTTCATTTGCTAAAACTGTTGCACATTTCGGACACCAGTTAACAGGTGCTTCTTTTTTGTATGCAAGCCCTTTTTTGAAAAATTGTAAGAATAACCATTGTGTCCATTTGTAATAATCAGGCAAACAACTTGCAATTTCTCTATCCCAGTCAACCATGATACCAAGTCTTTGTAATTGACCTTTCATATATTTGATATTGTCTAATGTCCAAGTTTCAGGGTCTGCACCGTGCTGGATTGCTGCATTCTCCGCAGGAAGTCCGAAACTATCCCAACCCATTGGGTGTAGAACATTGTATCCGTTCATTTTTTTAAAACGTGCTATTACATCTGAAATTGTATAATTTCTAACATGTCCCATATGAAGCTTTCCGCTTGGGTATGGAAGCATTGAAAGTACATAATACTTCGGTTTATCACTTCTGATTTCTACCTTATTAACCTTTTTATCATTCCATAATTTTCTGCGTTTTTCTTCTATTTCTTGGGGAAAATATTTTATTTCTTCCACTTTGTATTCCTCTTTGTTTTTTATTTATAAACATAAATACTAAAATCACAAATTCTTACTTGATTTTACCAAAAACAAGCAATAATATAAAACTTTTTTATATTTTTTGTAATTTCAATTATATTTTACCTAAAGATTATCCCTAAACTTCTGAAATGCATATTATTTCAAAAAATTCCGACAATTTCTCAAAATCCATTATAGAATTTTGTGTTGTATTCCAAGGATTTTCAACGTAGAACTTTGTTCCTCCGTTTTCATCTTTAAAGGGTTTAATTCTATATGCGTGGCAAGCATATACACTATACTCTTTTGCAATGGGCTTTTCAGGCAACGTTCCGTCTGATTTTGCTCCGGCTGTAAAAATATATTTTTCAGCATCTTCTGAACACATTATTGATTTTATTTTTGCTTTTTCATCGGAATTTGAAGGTTTATATTCAGTTACTCCTTTATTTCCAAAATCTTTCATCACAACATCAAGATCTCCGCCTATTGATCCTCTGTAAAAATCTGCTTGCGTAGATAATTTTCTCTTGTATTCTTTATTTGCTGATTTTAAGTCTTTAAAAATTACTCCGTATTCATCTGTCTTTAATGTCAATTTTCCGTTTGCATCAGGATTTTCAAACCTCATTAACACCGGTTTATATTCTATATCCTTTGACTTTTCTTCAAAATCTGCAAGTCTTTTTTTATATCCTTCAATTTTACTTTTATCTTGAGGATTTTCTTTTTCTAATTTTGCAATTTCCGTATGCATATAATCGAAAAATTCATTTTCCAGCCTGTTTTGTAATTCAACTCCGTAAACATGTTCTGCCAAAATCATGCCTGTTGCACCTTGCATATGTTGCCATTTATCTATATCTTGCTTTAAATCTGATTTTGGGGCACTATATACGGATTTTCCATTCGGCATTCTGACATTAATCTTATTATCGGTTTCTTCAAACATGTCGTATAAAATTCCTCGTTTAACAGGATTTTGTATCATGCTGCTTAATGTGGCAAGTAAATAGCAATCTCCTGCTGCGCCTTGTACAGTTGAAAACCTCTCTGCCGGAGGAAACAGCTCTGCAAATGTTTCTTTTGAAATCTTTAATTGTCTTGCATTCTCTTCTGTGTCTTTAAAATATATGTTTTTGTCACCTTCTACTTCAAAGGTATCGCCAATTTTAACAGAACTTATTCCTAATTCTTTACAT
The DNA here is from genome assembly GCA_964550875.1 of uncultured Muribaculaceae bacterium. Lineage (GTDB taxonomy): Bacteria > Cyanobacteriota > Vampirovibrionia > Gastranaerophilales > Gastranaerophilaceae > RUG841. Next base: position 3,557 of record CAZKAS010000042.1, read on the forward strand.
TTAACAGTTGGAACATAAACGTCTATCGGTTCTTTTCCCTCTGCATAAGCACCATATATTAAATCAATATCATTCTCCATATCTTTTGTCATCTTGCCATTTTCGCAAAAATATCTGAGGACACCTCTCCAAAGTTTTCCTTCTGCAACAAGATTTACCATCATTTCTGTATTGCTGGATTCAACGTCCATTTTTTCCATAATTTTTGCTACATTTGCTAATTCATTTTTGAATGTTTGTTTTACATTCGGCAAAGTTAAAAGATACTCATACGCTGAAAGTTCTTCTTGTTCCTTTTTAATTTCCTGTTCTTTTTTTTCTTTTACAGTTACATTTTGAAGATTTACAGTGCTAGTTTGATTTATTCCAACGTAAGACTTTAGCAATTCAGCAGATGGGATAATTTTATTTGTAGAGTTTTCCGTATTACCGTTAAAATTGCTGACGGAATATTCCGCAAGTCTTTTTCTTGAGAAAGGTTGATATATTGGATTATATGCATTTATTGGCGTTACATTCATGTTTTTTTCCCTGTATGTTTTAAAACTGAAAATATATTTTTTTGTTATTTTTATTAAAAATATTTACAATTTACTAACCAATATTTTTTCTTAAAAGAAATATTTTTCGTGATACAATTCTTCTATGGATTATTTGATTAGAAAAATTGAAAATTCTGATTTTGATGAAGTTTTTCAAATGATGAAAAATTTTTATAATTCGCCTGCAGTTTTCACAAATGGCAGTGACGAAATATTTAAAGCGGACATAAATGCTTGTCTTGACAAAGATTGTCCGTTTCTTGAAGGTTTTGTTTTTATCTTGAATAATCAAATTCTGGGATATGCAATGCTCGCAAAATCTTTTTCTACAGAGTTTGGTAAACCTTGTATTTGGATTGAAGATTTATATATAAAACCTCAATATCGAGGAAATGGCATATCTCCAAAGTTTATAAATTATATTCAAAATAATTACAAAAATTCAATTTTGAGATTAGAAGCCGAAGATGAAAATTTACACGCTATTCACGTTTATGAAAAAGCAGGATTTTCAAAATTACCCTACATTGAAATGGTTAAACATAACTAGCCCCCTTCAATATTTTTAAATTTTGTACACATTGCCGAAAATATTGTCGCAATAAGACAAACTACAATTGCGATTTCATAAGTTAAAAGATATCCGCTAAGATTAATTTTATTAGCAAATGTAAATAAAAATTCAAAAACGACAACACCGAAAAGCATTCCAAATCGTCCTGTCATTCGATGAAAACCTGCAATTGCTCCTGCATTTTTAGCAGTTGCCTGTTGCATAACAAAATTGTTATTTGATGTAATAAAAAATGAAAATGACATTCCAAGTGTAATAAAGTAGATTATAACATACAAATTACTATCCTGATTAATATTTAAAATAAAAAACAGTATGCTCAAAATAGCAGAAACACCGGCAACAGTACTTACTTTTGCAGGAGAAATTTTTGTTGAAATTTTCCCGTAACAAAGACTGAAGAGCATGTAACTTGCAGAATATATTATAAAGTATATGCCGATTTGTAATTCTGAAAAATTCTTAATTTCTGTGAGATAAAAAGGTATAATGAAATTATTTCCTGCAAGAAATGCAGATACAAAAAACATTGCGATATTTGCATAAGAAAAGTATTTATTTTTAAATACACGTAAATCAACTAACGGATTTTTTGACGTATCACAATGCTTTATAAACAAAGTAAGCAAAATTACGCATAAAATTGGCACTAAATTCATTAAAACATTTTCAAATCCGTATGAATTAAGTCTGTTTAACCAAACTGTTAAACCTAAAATTGCAAAAAAACTCAATATTGAACCTTTTATATCAAATTGTTCAGGATTAGATTTTGTTTGAAGTTTGTTTTCAACAAATATTGTTCTATCTTTCAATATCAAAACTACAATTAAAATTCCAACAGGAACATTTATTAAAAATATATTATGCCAAGAAGATATACCTGTTATAAATCCACTTATCGGAGAACCAAGCATAATTCCAAGCGCAGCTGCCGATGCGCTCAAAGCAAAACCGTATCCACGCATGTTTACAGGTAAAAATTTTCCGATAATTGCTTGGGGAAGGGCATATAATATTGAGGCTCCAATACCTTGTAAAATCCTGGATGCAGTTAACTGAATAATATTGTTTGAAAATGAACAAAAAATTGAACTTATTGTAAATATTAAAAATCCGCAGACAAATAATTTTTTTAACCCTATTCTGTCTGCAAGTTTACCACATATTAATAAAAGTGAAACTACCATTAAATTATATGACATCACAACCCATGACACATCAGCTTTATTTATGCTAAAATCGCAAGCAATTGCCGGAATTGAAACATTTATGATATATGTATCTAAATTAACCATAAATGAAGCTGCAGCTGTGGAAATAATCAATGGAAGATATTTTTGTTCAATTTTCACTAAACACCTGCCATTTCATTATAATATTTTGCCTGTTCTTTTGAGAACCCAATTTTATCGGCGTTTCTGCCTTCCTCAAAATAATTTGTATTATTAGACATAGATGCAAGATTTATAATTGAATTCATATTCGGAGAATTTATTCCTAATTTTTTACCGATTGTAGAAATTGGAACAAGTGAATATGGAACATCTTCTGTTATGTATCTGTGTTTAAGATTGTTTGGCGCATATTGAATTTTAAAAGCAGCAATGTTTTTTATTGTGTCGTAAATATTGTCATAATGAATATTATACAAACTACACATTATTTCAGTAACGCTCATTACATTTTTGAAAAAATATGAGGCAATTTTACAACGTTCTTTATCTACTTCCTCTATAATCCTCGCAACCGCAGGCGTAATATCATAAAATGAATTTTTATATGACCCCATTTGTTCAATTCTGCTCATATTGCATAACGTTGTTATAGTATGCAATGTCGAACTGGGATTACTGAAACTTGTCTGCCAAACATTTTCTGCCGCATAAAATTGTGGATATATTTCATTCATAATTTTTAATGTGTAATTAGTATTTTCTGTATTAACACACGAAAACATAAATTTTGATTTAATGATTTTTATTAATACGCTCCCTAACCCTGTAAGCTTCGTCGTGTAAATAAAAGAACCTGTTTCACATACATAAAAATCTTTTTCTCTACCAATAGTTTTTAAATAATTGGCAAAATTTACCGCCGAAAATCCTCCGCACGGAAATACTACAAGTTGTCCTCTTCGTCCGTATTTTCCTATTAAAAATTCATACTCATCTTGCGCAAATGCAGGTGTATTTATCATTATTACATCTGCTCTTTTAATTGCAGTTTGCGTGTTTTCTTCTATAAAATCCGTAGGTATTACAACAGGCTCTTCATACTTTGAAAACATTCCCTCTATCTTTATATTTCCCAACATCTTGAACATTTTCAATTTTGAATTGTGTGGTGCTATTGAGGATAAAACAACATCATATCCTGAATACTTTAAATCTGATGCCATTGCAAAACCACCATGACCACTTCCTAAAACCGTTATTTTAATAATATGCCGCCTTTCATGTGTAAGGTATACCTTGCATATTAATTAAAATATAAAAATGGCAAGCATTGTCCTATTTGTTAGGCATGGTTAACAATAATTTACAAACAAATAAAAAAAAAGCCCTCATCAGAGGGCTAAAG
>CAZKAS010000042.1:7265-15178 GCA_964550875.1 uncultured Muribaculaceae bacterium
GACTTTCGTCGAATTAATGAAAGAATTTATCTTTCATAAACCTATTTTAACACAAACATAATTAATTGTTACTAAGAACTAATCTAAATGTTGCAAGTTTTTTTATTGATAACATTTTATGTTCGATTTTTTGAGCATTTGAGATATTCATAATTCTGACAATTCTTTCAATTTCTTGTCTATTTTTTCTTGATGACAAGTCATATACGTTCTTTTCAGGATCTGCAATTACACCCATCATTGTCATCAATTGTGTTTCTGTCATTATAAATACCTCTATCTCTATTTACTAATCTCTACTCCTATATAAAGTATTTCTGCTCTAAATTATTGCTTTTTTTTATTGGAATATGTTAATATTTGTTTACAAATGACATAATGTTTTGAAAGGCAGGTATAGCGTGATAGTTGACGATATTGAAAACTTATTTAAATATGAGTGTATTAATAATAATTTCAAAAAGGTTATTCAATTCATTGATAGTAACGATTTAAAAAACATGCCGGCAGGTAGTTATGAAATTATTGGCAAAGACATTTATGTAAATATTGATGAATATGAAACAAAGTCTGAAACAGAGTCTATGCCTGAAGCACACAAAAATTATATTGATATTCAAATTGTTCTTTTCGGGCACGAAAAAATTGGCTATGCAAATTTAAAAAATGCAAAAACTACTATTGAATATAACAAGGAAAAAGATATTGCGTTTTACAAAGCAAATTCAGAATATTTAAAAGCAGAAGAAGGTCGTTTCTTTGTATTTTTTCCCCAAGATGTTCATCACCCTTGCATTACCGATAATGTTAAATCTAAAATCAAAAAAGCCGTGTTTAAAATAAAAATATAAAAAAAAAGAGCGATTTCTCGCTCTGTTGTCTGGAATTAAGAATAGTTGGAAGTATGAAAAAGATATTCTTAATATATCTTATACAGTTTTTATAACAATTAGACACATGGGTAGTATAGAAGGATTATTTTTACTAAAAGGAAAAGGTACCTCGAAAGGTACCTTTTTAATGTTTGTGTAATCCATAAACTAATTTGCAAATCTAAAATGCATTATATCTCCGTCCTGAACAACATAATCTTTGCCTTCAAGCCGCATTACACCTTTTTCTTTAGCCATTGTGTAGGAACCGTTGCAAGCAAGAAAATCGTCATAAGAAATGACTTCTGCTCTTATAAATCCTTTTTCAAAATCAGAATGAATAACACCTGCCGCTTGAGGTGCTTTTGTGCCTGCTGTAATAGTCCATGCTTTTACTTCTATCTCGCCTGCCGTTATATATGTCCTCAAATTTAGCAAGTTATATACGGATTGTATCATCTTTTCTATACCTGAACTTGTTATGCCAAGTTCTTCAAGATATTCTTTGGCTTCTTCTTTAGACAAGTCAGCGAGTTCCTCTTCAATTTTTGCAGAAATAATAACCATTTCTGCACCGTGAGCCTTCGCATATTCATCAACGAGTTTTGTATATTCATTGCCGTTTACAACATCTGTTTCAGAAACATTAGCAGCATAAATAACAGGCTTAATACTCATCAATTGAGATTGTTTAGCAATTTTAAGTTCATCTTCATCATCAAAAAGTTCGTTAATGTTGATAAACGATGCTTCTTGAAGTTTATCATACAATGCTTGCATAACTTTCATTTCAATTTTTGCGGTTTTATCGCCTGAATTTGCAACTTTCCCTGTCTTTGCCATTCTCTTTTCAAGAGATGCCATGTCGGCAAGAGCAAGTTCAGTATTAATAGTTTCAATATCATCAATCGGATTAACTTTTCCTGCAACGTGAATTGTATTCGGATCGTCAAAACATCTTACAACTTGAACTATAGTATCTGTTTCACGGATATTTGCCAAAAATTGATTGCCTAAGCCCTCTCCTTTACTTGCACCTTTTACCAGTCCTGCAATATCTACAAATTCGATTGCTGTCGGAACAACTTTTGCGGCATGAACAAGCGGTTCCAGTTTATACAACCTTTCATCAGGAACACCGACAACACCTACATTCGGCTCAATTGTACAGAAAGGATAATTTGCACTTTGTGCATTTTTTGCACTTGTTAGTGCATTAAACAAAGTTGATTTTCCGACATTTGGTAAGCCTACTATTCCTGCTCTTAACATAATTTTTCTCCTATATGTATTAAGATTATTATAAAAAAAATCCTTTATCAAGGCTGAATAAATATAGAATAATCAAGTTTATTCTTCGTTTTGCAGAATTACATACAATCCGGATTATGAAGAATTAGTCCGTACATTATACTGTCTGTAATTGCCATATAAGAAGCCTCAATAATATCTTCACTTACTCCGACAGTATCCCATTTATTTGTTCCGTCTGTTGTTTCAACATTAACCCTGACCGTTGCGGCTGTACAATCTTTACTGTCCAAAATACGTACTTTATAATCACATAATTTATATTTTAAAATTTCAGGGTAAAACTCTACAATTGCCTTTCTAAGCGCTGTATCTAAAGCATTTACGGGACCTTGACCCTCTGCAACCGTATGAATATTGTGTTCATCAATTTTGACTTTTACAGATGCTTCTGTAATTATATTATGATTTTTTTCTCCAAGAAAAGTATCTCCAATAACTCTAAAGCCTGAAACAGAAAAGAAATCAGGGAGTTGTCCGAGAGTTTTAATAATCAAAAGTTCAAAAGATGCCTCTGCTCCTTCAAAAGCAAATCCTTTCCACTCAAGTTTTTTAATGCGGTCAATAATTTTCGGCATATCAGAGTCTTTTAAGTTTTTTACTATCCTCAGATTTTGCAATTTTTCTTTTAACGAAGCCGTACCGGCTTGATCTGAAATTAAAATTTTACGTCTGTTTCCTACCGTATCCGGAGTAATATGCTCGTATGTTTGCGAATTTTTACGGACGCCACTGGCATGAATACCTGCTTTATGAGCAAATGCACTCAAACCGACATATGCTGCATTGGAAGGTAGTGAAACATTTGATATTTCTGCAACATTGCTTGATAGAAATGTCAACATCTCTATTTTTTCGCCAATTACATCATACCCCTTTTTTAATTGTAAATTTGGAATAATTGAACAAAGATTGGCATTTCCGCATCTTTCACCGTAGCCGTTAATTGTTCCTTGTACCTGAATAGCCCCTGCATCGACTGCGGCAAGTGAGTTCGCAACAGCCATATCTCCGTCATTATGAACGTGTACTCCTATTTTAATTCCGTCATTTTCTTCAACTACTCGCTTAGTTATTTCAAATATATCTCTGTCTAAACAACCACCATTTGTATCACAAAGAATAATCCTTTCCGCACCTGAATTGAATGCCGTTTGTACACACTTTAAAGCATACTCGGCATTATGTTTATAACCATCAAAGAAATGTTCTGCATCAAAGAAAACCCTTTTCCCTTTCGACAACAAATATTCAATACTGTCTGAAATCATCAAAAGATTTTCTTCTAGTGTCGTACAAAGCGCATGTTCAACATGAAAATCCCATGTTTTTCCAAAAATCGTAATTATTTCCGTATCAGCAGAAATAAGCATTTCCAGAATTTTGTCATCTTGTGGTTTTACATTAGGCTTCCTTGTACAACCAAAAGCCGCAATTTTAGAATGTTTTAGTTTTAATTTTTTTAAATCTTCAAAAACTTCAACATCTTTTGGATTTGCTCCTGGCCAACCTGCTTCTATGTAGTCAATTCCAATTTCATCAAGCAATTTAACTATTTTTAATTTATCTGATGTCGAAAAATTTATCCCTTCTGATTGCGCACCATCTCTTAATGTTGTATCGTATATTTCTATCTTTTTCATAATTTCACCGTTTTCAAAAGGATTTTAACATAAAATACTTATTTTTTAAATTTTTCCGTGTTATTATGTTTTTAATAGTTGTTGTGTTAATCAGGAGATATTATGGACGCAGAAAAACTTATAAGAGTTGCAAAAGGAGAAGTTCCTGCTGATTTGGTAATCAGAAATGCAAATGTCGTAAATGTTTTTAACGATGAAATAAAAAAAATGGATATCGCCATATACAAGGGCAGAATTGCCGGTATGGGTGAAAATTATGAAGGGGAAAAAGAAATAGATGTAAATGGTGCTTACGTAACACCTGCATTCATTGACGGACACGTTCACATTGAAAGTTCAATGTGCTTACCAAAAGAATTTGCCAAAGCGGTAGTTCCTGAAGGTACTGTCACTGTCATTGCTGACCCTCATGAAATTTCAAATGTATTCGGTTTGCACGGTATAAGCTTTATGAGAGAAGCTTGTAAAAATCTGCCTTTACAAGTAGATATGATGCTTCCTTCTTGTGTTCCTGCCACGAACTCAGAAACGTCAGGTTTTGAACTAACAAGTTATGATTTATCATTGTTAATGGATGCTCCGGGAATTTTGGGTGTCGCAGAAATGATGAATTTTCCTGGGGTTCTTAATTGCGATAAAGAAGTTATGGCAAAATTGAAATTGGGTCTTGCTAAACATAAAAAAATTGACGGTCACGCTCCCGGACTTTCAGGCAAAAACCTTTGCGGATATGTTGCAGCAGGTGTTATGTCTGATCACGAGTGTACAACTCCGGAAGAAGCAACAGAAAAACTGGGTCTTGGAATGTATATAATGATTAGGGAAGGTTCTGCAGCAAAAGACTTACAACCCTTAATCCCTGTTTTGAAAACAAAAAATACAAAACGTTGCCTCTTTGTAACTGATGACAGACACCCTACCGACTTAAAAGGTCACATTAATGATATGGTTCGTCAGGCTGTTGAAGCCGGTGTTGATCCCATTACAGCAATAAAAGTTGCATCAATTAACACAGCAGAATACTTCGGTTTAAATGATATTGGAGCAATTGCTCCGGGATATAGAGCGCATATGCTAGTATTTGATAATCTCAAAGATTTCAAACCGTCTTTGGTTATCAAAAGCGGTGAAGTTGTTGCTGAAAACGGCAAATTAATTTGTGATATTGAAAAAAATGAAGTTCCGAAACTTCGTGGTTCAGTCAACGTAAAATGGATAGAACACGATGATTTTAAAATCCCTGCTAAATCTGATACTGTCAGGGCAATGCAAGTTGTACCGGGGACTTTGCTCACAAAAAGCGTTAATGCAAAAGTTAAAGTTGTTAACGGTTTTGCTGAATCCGATGTTGAAAATGACGTTTTGAAAATAATGGTATTTGAACGTCACAAAGCAACAGGCAACATCGGTAAAGGCTTTATTAAAGGTTTTGGATTAAAATCAGGAGCAATTGCATCTACTGTTGCTCACGACGCTCATAATATGATTGTTATCGGTACTAATGATTCTGATATGGAAATGGCGGCAATAGAGCTTGTAAAATCTCAAGGCGGTAAAGTTATTGTAAATAATGGTGAAGTTGTTTCTAAATTACCGTTACCTATCGCAGGTTTGATGTCTGATCAACCCTTTGAAGTTGTTTTACAACAATGTCATGAACTTAAAGATGGTGTCAAGAAAATCGGTTGCGCTTTAGATGACCCATTTATGACTATGGCATTTTTATCACTTTCGGTTATTCCTGACTTGAAAATTACTGATAAAGGTGTTTTTGACGTAAATAAATTCGACTTCATTGATATTTTTGATACAGAAACAGCAAAAGTATAACTTATTATGATAATTAAAAAGACCTCAAACGAGGTCTTTTTTTTTGTAATATTTTTATATTAATTTTCAGAATTAAATTTTTTCACCTGTGCAATTAACGCTGCAGCCCTTTCCTCAATTTCATCGGCATTTTTATTATCATATAAATCACGACCAATACCTACTGCAATTGCGCCTGCTTTTAAGTATGCATAAACATCATCAATTTTAATATTACCTGTTGCAATGACATTTAAAAAAGGCATTGAACGTAACATATCTTCAATGTACATAACTCCGCCCATTGGCGTTGTCGGGTAAACTTTAATAAGCGGTGTACGAGCCTTCCACGCTGAATATGCTTCATTTGGCGTTGTTGCGGTCATTATTAACGGCAATTTGTGAGTTTGACAAATTCTAACTAAATTCATTTGAAATACAGGAGAAACAATACCCGATGCACCTGCATTAATTGCTGTTTGCGCCTGTCTTTGTGTTATTATTCCACCTGCCATTATCGTCATTTTTTCTGTTGAATTTAAATAATGAATTACATCAAGTATTTCAGAATTTTGAATTATTATTTCTATTAAGTCAACTCCGGCTTTGCAAAGAGATGTTGCAATTTCAATTACCCGTTCCGGATTGCTTACTCTGATTACTCCATATGCTTTTTTTTCAATCATTTTTTGAATGGCATTCATTTGTTGTTATCTCCCCTTTTTACCAATATTAAACGGAAATAAATTAAATCCTAATAGTGAATTATTTGACTCGTTTTCAAAACCTAATATCTTTGTCAAATCATCTCTCAATTCTGAGATATCTTCATATTTTCGTAAAGTACCATCGAGAGCTATTGAAACATCTCCTGTTTCCTCTGAAACAACTAAACAAGCACAATCTGATGCTTCACTCATTCCTATAGCGGCTCTGTGACGTGTTCCGTATTTCCAACTGAGTTTTGGGTCTTCTGTTAGCGGTAATAACACTCCTGCGGCAGTTATTTTGTTATCCACTACAACCATTGCTCCATCATGTAATGGTGTATTAGGGTGAAATATTGTCAATATTAATTGGCAAGAAACATCTGCATTTATTTTCGTTCCTACATCTGAAAACAAAAAATCATTATCCTGTTTCCCAAAAACTATTAATGCTCCCATATGCATTTTACTGCAATATTTAACTGCTTCTAATATTTCTTTTACTGTTCTTACATTTGTATCTGTTGACTTTTTTACAGAGAAAAAATTTCTGCTCAAAAAACCTGTTTGTCCTAAGTAACCCAAAAATTTTCTCAATTCAGGCTGAAATACTACAACCAAACTAAATACAATAATTGTAACTATCGTTTTTACAAAAAATCCTAATATCGTTAAATTTAAATGTACCAATAACTCACTTATTGCCCAAGCAATTATTAGCACCATCAAACCCTTTACCAATTTTTCGGAATGAGTTCCCTTTATGTATTGGTTATACACAAATAATACAAAGATAACAATAATCGCTACTTGAAGAATATCAACCGCATTCAAGTGAAAATTATTTGATAAATAAGAAATAAGTATATCCGGCGTAATGTTTTTCATACTACTTTAACATCTCCGGAATTTCATCATCTTCTACTAATTCATCAAAAGTTTGTCTTTTAACCATAATTTCTGCTTTACCGTCATTAACGAGAATTACAGCAGGTTTAAGTGTTCTGTTATAATTACTTGACATTGAATAACAATATGCTCCGGTATCATATACGCATATCAAATCATTTTCCGACAATTTTGGTAATTCAACATCTTTTACAACAATATCGCCTGATTCACAATACCTGCCGGCAATAGTTACTAATTCTTTTTCCTCATCAACATTATTAACTTTTTCGACAGTGTACTCGGCATTATAAAGGGCAGGTCTGATATTGTCAGCCATTCCTCCGTCAACAGCTACATATTTCCTTCCGTTTGGTACTTGTTTGTAACTTCCGACAGTATAAACAGTTATTCCCGCCGTACCTACGATACATCTTCCGGGCTCAATATATAAATGCGGATTTTCTATTCCATATTTTTTACAGTTCTCATCAAATGATTTTTTTATGACATCTGCTATTACATAAATTGAAACAGGTTCATCACTTTCATCATATTTTTTGCGGGGTTTTTTGCTGCATATTATATTGCAAAGCTTCCGCGGCTTTTGAAGGGGATCCTGGATGTGGTGCTCACCCTTCCGCTTGTCCTGCCGCCGACTGTCGTCGGATATCTGCTGCTGC
>CAZKAS010000043.1:0-14780 GCA_964550875.1 uncultured Muribaculaceae bacterium
ATAGTATCATTAAATCATATTCAGGAGAAAAAAATAATGAATCAAATTATAAAAATTGCATGGGACTTAAATGATAATTGCGAAAACCGCTATGAATTAGTTTATGAAATTGCGGAATTAGCAAAAAAATTAGTTGACGAAAATCAAGCTAAAAGAGCAAAAGACGAATTCGGGTTTGAAGAATACGGTTTTGATAATTCTATTAAGAAAGAAAATCCCGTTGAACACGCTATTATGGTTAAAGCATCTGAAACAGATGATTCAGGCTTGGTTGGTTAATTTTTTGAATTAAAAATTTAAAATCCTCTCTTTTGAGAGGATTTTTTTGTTAAATGTAATTTTTAAGAGCCGTTTCCATATCCTTATCACCTTTGCAAAGCTTACGGAGTTTGCTTATTGCACGATTTTCAATTTGTCTTATTCTCTCTCTGGAAACATTATATTGAGTACCTATTTCTTCAAGAGTTTTACGTTCTCCGTCCTTTCCCAAACCAAAACGAAGCATTAAAACATCTCTTTCTTTTTGACTTAATTTACCCAAAATTTTATTAATATCACCAAACAAATTTTCCTGTGTAACTCTGATATCAGGAGATAATGTACTTTCATCAACAATAAAATCAGCGATTACTGCATTATCTTCTTTTTGATTAGCAGGAGTTTCCATACTTACGGTACTTTGAGCCGATTCAATCAGGGAATTTAATTTTGAAATAGGCATACCGATTTTGTAAGCAAGTTCTTCTTTCCCTGGAGCATACCCGTTTTGAATTGTTAATTCGGTTGAAGCCTTTTTTATTTTTCCCAAAGTTTCAATCATATGAACAGGAAGTCTTATCAATCTTGATTTATCAGCAATAGAACGAGTTATCGCCTGCTGTATCCACCAAGTCGAATAAGTCGAAAATTTATAACCCTTTGTATAATCAAATTTTTCTGCCGCTTTCATCAGTCCAAGATTACCTTCTTGAATTAAATCTAAGAAAGAAAGCCCACGACCGATATATTTTTTAGCAATACTGACAACCAATCTTAAATTTGCGTTAACAAGTTTTGTAATTGCTTTTTCTTTGGTTTTTCCATCTGATTCCATAATCGTTTTTGCAACTTCAAGTTCCTCTTCCGCATCAAGAAGAGGGATTTTTCCAATTTGTTGAAGGTAAATTTTAACAGAATCATCTGTAACAGCAGAAGAATATGTTTCTGCAACCTTTGGCTCTTCAATTACCGCAACATCATCATCTTTAATTTCAACATCTTCCGAAGTATCAATATCATCTTTATCAAGTTGTTCTGATTTATTTACTACCATTGTTTTTTTTCTTGTCCTTTTGAATTATTTGTCTAACCGATTCATAGATTATGACGGAAGCGGCATTTGCAACATTCAAAGAATCAAAATCGGTTTCTATAGGTATCTTTACCCGAAAATCCGAGTTTTTAACATTCGTCCTTGAAATACCGGATTTTTCATTTCCCATAATTATTGCAAAATTCATATCCGTATAATCAATGTCAAAATAATTATCCTCTGCGTCAATTACAGATGCAATTATCCAAAAGTCGTTATCCTTCAGGATAGTAACGGCATTTGAAATACTATTGACGGTAATTATGTCTATGTGATTTGTCGCACCGGCAGATGCCTTTTCAACAGTAGCATTGACAAGAGAGCTCCTTCTTTTGGGCAAAATTATTCCGTCATAACCTGCACAAACAGCCGTTCTGATAATAGAACCTACATTGTGAGGATCCTCTACTTCATCAAGTATTACAACCTTTTTATATCTGTTTTCTGTTTCTTTTTGTAAAAAATCTTCAAGTTCTACGTATTCTACAGGAGAAACAAAAGCTACAACTCCCTGATGGGAATATTCTTCAAATTGCTTAAATTTTTCTTTCGGCACAAACGAAAACGGAACACCCTTATCTCTGGCAAGTTGAATAATAGTGTCAATTCTTCTGTCACCATGCCCTGTTTTCAAAAGCATTATCTTATTAACATTACGTTCATTTGTTCTTAATAATTCGGTAACATTATTTTTTCCGTATATAAAATCTGTATTTTCTATGGTCATTTACCTCTTCTTGTAGTATAATTAATATTATTATATTACAAAATTAGGTATTTTTTGATTTGTGATATAAAATATTAACTGTAAGCAATGAGATTTAAGATCAGACGGATTTTATGGAAAAATTATTAGAACAACTCGGCTTGAGTTCAGTATCAACAGTAGGTATATCAATATCTGCAGCAAATATTATAGAAATGATTTGTATTGACAAAAGTCAACGAATGATTACAAAATATGCTTGCAAAGAACTTAAGTATAACAATGCTATTCGTGAAATTATCAGTTATGACGACTTTGCAACAGCTGTCCAAGAATTGTTTAAAGAAATTAATGTTAACCCTAAAAATTGTAACGTAGTATTAAATATTCCAAACGTATATTTTGCATTTACAAGCTTGCCGTTAGTCTTGCCCGATGAACAAATTTCAGGAGCAATTTCATCTGAAGTTGAAGAAATGTATCTCTTCAAAAGGCATGAACCGGTAATTTCTTGGAATACTGTCACAGTCAATAAAGAAACAGAAAAAAGATATATCGTTTTTGGAGCTGTTCAGGAAAATACCATTCAAAATATAAAAGACATTTTCGATGATTTGGGCTGTAAACTTGTAGCAATTGAAAACGCTCATTCTTCAATGATAAAAGGTATTGTATATAGCCGTGTTTTAGAAGAAGAATTTGAAAATAACGAAACGACAAACATTATTCTCATAAATTCAAACAGTTATTCAATCTTCTGTATGCAAGGAAGAAAATTAGTAGATTATTTTGAAGAACCGTTGGCAATTAAATCCTTCTCCAGTGACGAAGTTTATATTGCAATTTCTTCTGCCGCAAATTCTTCTCTTGAAAATTATCCTGCAAAAAATCTTCTCGTTGTCAGTGAAACGAATGAAGTCAGTGCGGAAATATTATGTCACAAAATCAATTTTGATGGCACAATGAAGTATTTAGACAGAAATATGTACGCAGATAAATCGTTTATGGAAATTTCAACGGCAATTTTGCCAAAATATTTACCGTTAATTTCTCTTGAAGCGGTTGGTGCGGCAGCATATACTTATGAAACATATCCTGTAAAATTTAACTTTTTGCTTGGCGCAGAAGGAGAATTTTCAACATCAATTGTTCTTACTTTTTTAGGACAAGATTATGAAATCGAAAGACAAGCCATTTTAAATATCGGCGCAATTGTTGCTGTTGTTGCTCTTTGTATTTTACTTTTAATAAGTTTTTGCCTTTCAATTTTTGACAGAAGATTATTAAAAGAAATCTCTCTTATGTCTGATGAATTTGTTGATACTACGGCAAAAGTCAATGCAACGTCTGTTTCAGGCGATGTCGGAAATGTATTTCAAACTACAAAAGAAATTTCTGACGGCAATGAAAGAGAAACAAACATTTTATTCAGTTTGGGTACGGAAATACCTAATGATGTTTATTTGACTAATTTTTACAGTTCTTCCAAAGGAGATATAATTATTGAAGGAAGTTCAAGTTCCAGTGAATCCATTTACGCTTATGTAAAAGGATTAAAAACCAAAGATCCAAAATTAAAAATAACAAAATTAGAATTAAATTATTCTGATGACTCTGCCTCAGAAACTATTTATTCTTTTGTTATTAACGGAGATAATCCTTCTTTCCAAACAGCAGAACAACAAAATCAAGACAATGCAAACAACAATGCAGAACCTAATAAACCAAATAAAGCAAACTTACTACAACAGTCAAACGCTCCGGCTACTCAAGCACCTGCAGCAAATGCACCAAACGCATTGCCTGCACCGACTGCCCCATAAAAAACCATAGGAAATAAAAAATGGAATTACCAAAAATAGATGAAAATTTTATTAAACAATATAAAGAACTTCTGATATGTGGGTTGCTTCTTTTTTTAGCAGTCGCCTTTGGCATACGACAAATTGTCGTTACTTGCATGAAAATTCAAACTACGACAAAAGAACATAAAAAACAAAAGGAAAAATTAAAAGAAGCTCAAAAGAAACTTAAAGACTACGAAGATGCAAATAAACGCTTAATGGACAAGCAAAGTAACATCAAAAAAGTTTTTCAGCCCAAAACATCTACAGAAGATTCTATTGCCTCTTTTGGCGGAATGTTTGAAGATATTATCGACTATGTTAAAATAAACAGTTTGCTGCTACGTTCAGTACAATATAAAATTAATCCCCCTGATGATGCAATATATTCAAAATTTCCGACATTATATAATGTCTGTAATGTTGAACTCACTGTTGTAGGTACTTTTACACAATTACAAGGTCTTTTACGAGATTTAACAGTATATCCATACTTCATTAATATTTCACAGGTCAGAATTAATCCTTATGAAAAAGATCCGCAATATGTTATCGTTACACTGAACGTAACATTGTATTCAAAGAAACAACAATCAGCAGCTAGTGTTATGGGCGGTGCTGCAGGTTCTAACGGTAACGCAGGCAATTTCATTCAATAAAATTAAACAACAATAAATCGTTTTAATTTGTTGTTTGCGGAAATTTATTTATTCTACACAATTTGGAATGGACATTTTTTACAAGCCGCCTTGTAATGCAGTACTAAATTATCTTCTAAATCGTATCTTTTTACAACTCGAACATTCAACTCTGAACCGCAAATAGGACATCTTAAATCATCAGATTCACCAGCCATCATTTTTACACGAGCATAATCTTCAAAATCCTTTGATACTCCGTAATTTATTTGTACTGTCTTTTCGTGAATTTTAATTTCAGAAGGATTTAACTTTAAACCTTTTGCAAGTTTTTGTCTTACCGTAGAAGAAAGAAAAAGTTCTTTTCCTGATTCAATATCAGAAATTTGTTCCTCAGTAAGGTTAGAGCGTTTTGCAAGCAACATGAGAGAAAGCCCGATGTTTTCTCGGGCTTCTCTTACAAAAGTTGCTAAAGAAACTGTTCCTTCGCTCATTATGCGGCTTTCTTTGCTGTTTTAAAATCGTTATAAAATACCAAAAGAACACTTGCAAAGAAAATACTTGAATAAGTACCGACCGCAATACCCAAAAGCATTGCAAGAACAAAATCTTTTGTCGTAACACCACCAAAGAAATACAATGCAAGTAATGTAAACATTGTTGTCAATGAAGTATTTATACTTCTTGCAAGAGTTTGGTTGACACTGGCATCAACAATTTCATTGTAGGTCATTGATTTTGATGAAAATTTGATATTTTCACGAACTCTGTCAAAAACAACAATTGTATCGTGAACGGAAAAACCTAAAACGGTCAATACCGCAGAAATAAACAAGCCGTCAATATGAACACCACAGAAAATTCCGAGGAATGCAAATACACCCAATACGAAAAGAACATCGTGAACAAGGGTTAAAATTGCAATAATCGCAAATTCTAAATGGAAACGAAGTGTCAAATATGCGCAAATACCAAGTATCGCAAGTAAGACAGCAATACAAGAATTTTTCATCAATTCCGCACCTAAAGTCGGTCCGACCGAACTTACCTGAACCAGTTGAGCCTCAGGATAAAGCGATGTAATTGTTTCAGAAACAAGTTTCGTTTTCGTACTGTCTTTATCTCCGTCAAAAGCAGTTTTTACAGAAATAAATTCATTCATTTTTGCATTACCGTCAGTCGTTGAACTTGGAGCAGAAAGAATTTGAATAACAGGATCCTCAAATCCTTGCGCATTAAGTTTTTCTCTGACTTTTGCAATGTCGGAATTATCCAATTTTTTATCTACGGAATACTGAATAATTGTTCCACCTGTAAAATCAATACCAACCAAAAGAGGGGCGCCTGTCTTTACCGTCAGATAACCCATTGCACCCAATGACGGTATTAATAACAAAATGGAAATAATTAAGAATATCCATTTATATTTAACAATATCAATTATATTTTTAGCATGTGAAAACATTGTTTTCTCCTTATTAATCCAAAATACCGAATTTAGCGTTTTCACGCTTTGTATCTGTCGATTCGTATGCCGTATTTATTTCATCTGCACGGATACCAAACCATTCAGGGTGTTTCAAATGTCCCGTACCAAACAACAAGTGCATGAAGTTCTTCGTAACGGTAATTGCACTGAACATACTGACTATAGTACCTATTGCAAGTGTTAACGCAAAACCTTTAACAACATTTGAACCAAACATATACAAAATAAAACAAGTAATGATTGTTGACATGTTTGAGTCAAAAATACTTGTAAACGCCCTGTCAAAACCTAAGTTAATAGCCGTAAATAAGCTTCTGCCCTCTTTTAATTCTTCTTTTGTACGTTCAAAAATAAGAATGTTTGCATCAACAGCCATACCGATTGAAAGAATAAAACCTGCAATACCTGCTAACGTCAACGTTACAGGAATTATCTTGAAAATTGAAAATACAATCAGAGAATAAATAATCAATGCAACATCTGCAATCAACCCAGGAACTCTATAATATGCAACCATAAATATCATTACAAATGCCAAACCGATTAAACCTGCAAATTTGCTGTTTGCGATACTATCAGCACCAAGAGTAGGACCAACCGTATTTTCTTCAATAATTTTGGCCGGAACAGGCAGTGCACCTGCATTGAGCAAGTCAACCATGTTTTTCGCTTCTTCGTATTCAAAACCGCCTTCTCCGCCTGAAATTTGTGCTCGTCCGCCGATAATCGGTTCTTGAATAACAGGAGCGGATTTTAATTCTCCATTAAAGAAAATTGCCATCGGCTTTCCTACTAATTCTTTTGTAAGAGCTGCAAATTTCTTTGAGCCTGCATCATTAAATTCAAGGCTTACAACGTATTCACCGTTTTGAGAATTTGTAGAAACAAGTGATTTTTTAAGATCTTTTCCTGTCAAACCGGTTGATTCCCAAGCCTCTGCTCCACTCATTGTTTGAACAGGACGCTTAAATTCCAATTCTGCAGTATCTCCCAAAAACTCTTTTGCTTTTTGAGGATCTGAAACATCAGGAATTTCAATAATCAATCTTCTGTCACCTTGCTTTTGAACAACAGTTTCCGCAACACCAATCGCATTAATTCTGTTTTCTATCGCAAATTTTAAACTATCCATATTATCGGGTGTAATCTTTTTTATTGTATCTGTCGTTTGTGCCTCAAGAACTAATCTTGAACCACCTACCAAATCAAGACCTAACTTCGTTGGTTTGGTAATAATCACGGAAATACAACCGATTACTAACACGATAATTGCCCAAAATAAAATCTTTTTATTTTTCATTTTTATCCCCTGTAAAAATACATGTGTTAATCTGTCTTTATTTTACATCAAAAAAAATGGTAGTAAAATATTTCCAATATTTAGTAAAGTTATCATAAGTATTGTAAATTTATAACTCACCTGTCAGGGAATTTTTTAATACGAAACTAATCCAACGGACGTTTAGGAATTTCTCTTACCCATATGCTCATTACAAATGGGAATAACGTAACTACAATTAATCCGTTCATTATTCCTATTTTTTCCATAAACCAACCCAATAACGGTAGAACTGCTCCTACTATACCCCACGTAAAACCTCCGACTAAGCCGGAAATGGTACTTTTATATTTTGGCAACAATTTTTGCGACATTACTACATTTATCGGCTGAGTCAAAAATATCATAAATCCTATAAGTGCATATATTATCATTGCTATCGCTATATTGATTTTCATAAAGATAACCATAATTATTGCCAGCGGCAATGTTAACAAAAATGAGAAATAAAAAGTATTTCTACTGCCAATTTTTTGTTCAAACTTTGGTGCAGCAATCATTCCCAGTGTTGATGTCGCCAAAAATACACAATTTATCAATCCGATTTTAGAAGCAGAAAGTCCGATATTTTTCCAAAAAAACGGCATAATTAACGTATAACTTGAAACGACTATTGATTTTGCAATGGAAGAAGCTATCAGTATTCTCTCTAATCTGAGAGAAAAAATAGCTCGAATGGCTTCCAACAATGAAATCTTATCTTTTCGTTCCTCTTGCTCACAAGATATTTTGGGAACACAAAAAAACATTGCTAGTGCCGTCATTACACCAATTATAGATGTAAACATTATTGATTGAGAACCAAAATGTTGGTAAAGATTTGTTCCAACTATAGCACCTACTCCATAACCAATTGAACCCATACTAAGAAATATTCCCGTATTCCACGTAGATTGCACTGTATCTTTACAAAATCTCGGAACAAAACTCGTCGCTTGAGGATGAAAAAATCCGACCCCTATCTCACCTAAAACAATTGCAGTTGTAAGTGCAAAAAAACTTTCCGTTATTCCCATCATTGGCAAACAAATTGAGGCTATCATCATCCCCCAAAATACAAAAAATCTCTTCTTACACTTATCTGAAAAATATCCAAAAAACGGTTGCATAAGATATGATGAAATATTTGCAATACTTATAATTGCCATTGCCTCTTTCATCGTTATTCCAACGTTTGCGGAAATAAAAGGCAACAAAGGAGCAATAAATCCCGGATAACAATCTATTACAAAATGAGCAAATATTAACCAATTTACCGCTTTTTTACAATCTTTCATTTTCTTCTATCCTGTTTCATCTGCAACTACTTTAAAAACACTATTGGTGTTTAAACTCTCTCAATAATGTTCTTACCATCGTAAGTTCATATTTATCAGCAGTTTCAAATATTTCCTTATCTTTTTTAATACCCGCAGGTTGTAAAATTGCGGCAATTCGAGCTTGAACAGCATCAAAAATAATGTCTTTCGTTCTTATTGCTCCATCTGTGACCAAAATCGCATCTTTTGAGTTTTCACAAGCCTTATCCAATGCTATATCAACTGCTTCTACCCGACTAGTCTGTCCTTGTGAAATACCGACTGTTTTTAAGTCTTTTACAACAATTGCGGAATTTGAACGTGTGTATTTTGATATTTTCCAACCAAAAACCATATCCTCAACTTGTTCTGTTGTAGGTTTCTTCTTTGTTACAACTTTAAAAGAATTTGCATTGAGTTCTGCGGTATTCGGTTCCTGAACAATTGTACCAAATGGTGTCACCGTTATTTGATTTTTTAAATAAGACTTGAAATCCTTTAACGGCGTGATAATCCTGATTAATTTCAGATTACATTCCTTCAATATTTCTATCGCTTCTTCTTCAAAATCAGGAGCAATCACTACTTCCAAAAGCATTGAACTCAACTCTTTTGCAAGTTTAGTGTCAACTTTTTGAGAAAATGCAACCACTCCGCCAAATGAACCGACAGGATCGCAATCAACTGCTTTATGATATGCTACTTCAAGCGATGATCCCAATGCAACCGCACAAGGCATTGCATGTCTTACTATAACTGAAGATTTTACATCATAAAACTCTGACACTATTTGTGTTGCAAGATTTATATCAAGTACGTTATTTGCTGTCAATTGACGATTTGCGAACACTTCATATGAGATTGTATCTCCCGAAAACAAAGAAGCTTTCTGATGTTGATTTTCGCCATATGCCAATTCTTCGCTTTTTTCTTCATTGATATTAATATAATTATTCTCTGTATCTACAATATTCAAAAGAGTTGCATTCAATTTACAAACAAGCATGAGTGCTTTTTCTGCAAGTTCTTTTTTTATGTTTTCAGTAATTGAACTATTTTTAATTGCTTCAAAAATTGCATCGTATTGAGTCGGATTGGTTAAAACCATTGTTTCTTTATACTGTTTAGCATATTTATGAACAATTGAAAGACCTTCACTATCAAAATTTGCGAAAACTTCCTCTTCGTCCATATCTTTATTTAAATATTTCTCCAGCGGATAAAAATTGCAAACAACAATGTCAAAATCCACACATTGCCAATTAAATTTCTCCACACATAAACCGTTTGCCGCTAAAAATTCAGCAGTTTTTTCCGTTGCATAAATATCATAATCTCTTTGTTCCGTTAAATTTTTAGCAAATTCAACTATTCCGTCATTATTGTAAACATTAATAAGAATTTTCTTGCTCATCTCTAGTCCTTCTTTTTTCTTCACAATAACACAAACAGCCTATATGTAAACGAACTATTACTTAAGCATTATCGGCAGAGATAATTATAACCGCAATATTTACAAGTGTTTTGACGTGGAAAATCCGAAAGTTTTTTATTTGAAAATGCTTTTATATTTTTTAAATCATTATCAATTTCTTTCTGCGCAAATTGAAGGTCTGTGTCAGACATCATCAACTCTTTTACACCATCAGTCTTAACATTTACAAAAATTAAATTTTTAACAGTGTATCCCTCTTTTGCCAATGCAGATTTATATATAAACATTTGTTTATTATAATCAGAAAAAGAGTTCTCTATATTTTCATTAGTTTTAAAATCTATTAAATCAACCGTTCCGTCAGAATTTTTTACAACTAAATCTATATTTCCTTTAAAAATAAAATTTTTATAAACAAATTCAAATCCATATTCTGCTAATATGCTATCTGATGAAACTTTAAAAAATCTTAAATCTTCCAAATGGTGATACATAGATAAAATTTTATTGTAATCTTCTCTTTCAATATCAAAATCCTTCAAATAATCTTGTAATTGAGAATTATCTAACATTTTTCCATTTACTAACGAACGATAAATCAAACCATGCATAATAGTCCCGATTTTTGCATCAGAATGATTTTGCTCTTTTGAAGGATATCCGTATACATATTTTAAAATATAATTTCTTTTGCAATGATTAAATGTATTGATTTTACTGAAACTTAGAAAAACTTCTTCCGTTGTTTTTTCCTTAAATTGAGGAGCAACTATTTTTATTTCGTTTTCTTTGGTTGGAATAACGACATTTAATTTAGCATTTTCCACCGACAATTTATCTTTTTCAACAGAAACTATCAAATGTTGCAAAGGAGCAGTACCGCCTTTTTTACTTATCAAAGATTTAAGATAATTCTTTGGACTTTGACAAACCAAAACATTAAGATATTTTTCCGCACGACTAACCGCTACATAAAATCTTCTTTTGGCTTCTGCATTCTCTCTCGGCTTTTTGTAAATTTCCTTATATATCAGATATTTTAAAGATTCTTTGCCGTTATACTTATTTACCATTAAACCAAAATTACCAAATTCTTCGTTTAATTCAATTGATACTGCATCGTGATTTGAATTTGCACCCTTATTAGAAACTCCTGCGACAAATGTATATGGAAACTCCAGTCCTTTACTTGCGTGAATTGTCATCAAATTAACAGCATCTATTTCTCCTGTATAAATATTGGGCATCTCAAAATTTTTATCTCCCGATATTGTTTGTATGTATTCCAAAAAATTTCTTACGTTTGTATAATTGACCGTTTGTGTATAATCCGCAAGAATTTTTTCAAAAACTGTTATATCAATATCCGAAAGACTTTTTTCCACTCCTGATAAATTTGAATATGGAGGATAATTCTCCATCAATTTGTAAAAAATTGCTGTTAATGAAAGATTGTTTTTATTTTTTATAATCTCTAAAACCGCATCATAAAGCAGTTTTAAGGATTTTTTAATTTCTTTTGAGCAATCAATTTCATCAAAACAATTTTTTTCCAATATCTTCAATATTTTTTCGGAAATATTTAAGTCCAAAATACCTTCTTCATCAATATTTGCAACAAATTTATTTAAAGAATTTATAAAATCATATATTTCCTTATCTGAAAAATTTATTTCTAAAAGTTTTATAAGTGCAATTTCATTATGAATATTCTGAATAAATTTGAACAAATATATAATATTTTTGACTATTGGTTTTGAAAAATAATTTATATTGACCTTCTTGATAGAAGGAATACCGTACTTGGCAAGTTGTTCTTCAAAAAAATCCGCCAGACCGTGGGTCTTAACCAAAACTGCAAAATTTTTATATTTCAAACCATCTCGTTTCATCACATCAACAATTTCTTTGGCAATATATTTTGATTCTAAAAGTCTGTATTCGTCCTGAGTATCACATTTTTCGGGAACAGAAAATTTTACGCTGTCAGAAATAACTGATTTTGAGTTTGCCGTTAAAGGTTCATTCAAATACAAGGAATTTTTCGTTACCGCATTTACTGCCTCTAAAACCTGCTCGGTTGAACGATAATTTGTTTCTAACTTTATTACTCTAATTTTATCTTCCGAATTGAAATCCGGCTTGATAGAAAATTTCTTTTCGATTTTTTTTTGTAAAATATCTAAATTTTCCATTCTGGCATATCTGAAAGCATAAATAGATTGCTTTCTGTCACCAACAACAGTCAAATTCGGCGCATCATCAGATATTAAATTCATCAGTAAATCCAACTGAGCTCCGCTTGTATCCTGAAATTCATCAACTATTATATGTTTGAAATATTTTTTGTAATAACTTCTGATAACTTTATTATTTTTTAAAATATATAGCGTTTTATTGATTAAATCGTCATAGTCAATCAAATCCAATTCTTCAAGTTGCCTTTGATAAACTCCATAAATTACGGCAATAACCTTTGTCAATCGTTTTTCAACAGCGGTGATTTTTTCAAGAGCTTGCATACCGCAATTTTTCTCAAATTCAAATTTAGGCGTCCAACCAACAGTTTTGGGAGATTTTCTGGTATTATTTTTATTTACCAATTCTGACAATAATCCCTCAAAAAGTTCTTTATCGGACAAGTCTTTACAACTTTCATCTGCATAAAAACTCTTTCTAATATAATGACACCAGTCTTCCGACATGATATTTTCATCGGCATATATATCCGAAAAATGAGAACAAATGTATTTTTTATTCAAAAAATCCGAAAGAAAATAAGCGTATTCATCAATTGCCTTCAAAGAATTTTTAAGAAATTCTTCCGGCGTTAATCCAAGCGACTTTACCTGTTTTATTATCGGCAAAACAGAGTCAAAAACATCTTCTAAATCTCCTATGGATTTTAATTTTAGTATATTTTCAAACTGAAAAATATCTCTGTCAACATTCAATTCTGATAATATTTCTTCAATAAAATCAATACTTTCAAACTCTCCATATCTAATTTTACGAATTATCATTTGAAATATTTTATCAAGTTCTTTTTCTTCCGCTAATTTAAACTTTGGAGATAAATTAGCTTCAATAGCATGTCTTTTCAACATTTCAGAACAAAAGGAGTGAATTGTTGAAATTTTGTTTTCTTGACCGAAAGAATTAATATTGTTTTCTTTTAATTCTTTTATTATACGCTCTTTCATCTCCGTTGCCGCTTTTTGGGTAAAAGTTATGACTAACAGTCTTTCTAACGGTTTCTCAATGTTTCCTTCCAAAATTAAATCGTTAACCAACTTTATATATCGTTTTGAAATAATTTTTGTTTTTCCCGTTCCTGCTCCGGCAACGACTTTTGTAAAAGAATTTGCAGGCATCTCCACTGCCTGTTTTTGTTGAGGATTCAAACCTTCTGTCAATTTATCAATTAAAACAGTATTCACCTTATTCCTCACTCTCTTCGTTTTTTCCGTCGCAATACTCTATAAAATCACAGTATCGGCAACTCCTTTCATTATATTCCGTTTCAAATGTCGTCTTTTCATAAATTTTATCGACTACGGTATTCTTTATGTTTTCAACAATTTTTTGTCGATATTGCATTATTTCCGAAACAGATACAAAATCTTGCCAAGATTCTCCTTTTTTGCTGTTTTGGGGGCGAATATACAAATAACCAACCTTACCTATATTATCTTTGTATTGCTCCAACTTAGCACTGTTTAAACAAGCAAGAAAATATAACGGAATTTGATAATCATATTTTTTTTCGTTTGATTTGTTATATTTTCCTTTTGCTTCAGAACAAAAATTTACCCCATTTTCGCTAAAAAGATAGTCTAATTTTGGTTTATCAGATGATGTCTTATAATCAACAAGTCGCCAACCGTCAGCATATTTGATTATGGCATCTATATATCCGCTAAAATTAACTGAAGGTATTTCTTCCGTGTTAAATTCAAAATAACTTTCACAAGCGCCTTCAAGCGGTTTTTCTTCAAAATAACAGATTTTTTCCAAATTATTTATTGCATTTTCAAAATCAGAATGCATTTCAAGAATATCCAAATCACTCAACTTTTCTAATTCTTCAACAACCTTTTTTTCATCAAAACCTTCATCTATAACCATTTGTCGGTCATTTTTAACATTAAACAAAATATTTCCGAGTTTTAAGAAATTATCTTTTGAAAAATTATTAATATTTTTTTTAACCATTAATTCAAAAATTGCATGAACAGCCGTTCCATAATTAGCAGAAAAGGAACTTATCGTTTTTATACCCAACAGTTTTGTATAATAATAATTTCTCGGACATTTTAAAAATTTGTTAATTGAAGAAGCACTAAGCCAAATCGGCGCATCTGCCTTTAAAACAGGTGTTCTCTCAATATATTCTTCATTTTTTTGCTCTACAATTTTTTCCTGAGCAATCTCTTCTCTTTCGTTTTCTTTTTTTTCTGAAACAAAGTTTTCTCCGTCTGCAAACAAAAATTGCTCAAAATAAGCAGAAGGAAGAACTTGCCGACAATTTGAATACTTATGCGAAGATAAGACAACTCTTTCTTCAGCTCTGGTCATTGACAAATACATCAAATTGTTTTCGGCTTGCAATTCATCTTCATTAGAAAAAATGAGTTTTTCAAAATTTGAAAACTTTGCTCTTATTTTTTCCGAAATCTT
>CAZKAS010000044.1:0-14752 GCA_964550875.1 uncultured Muribaculaceae bacterium
TAGAGCAACTGTTCCTCTTGCAAATATGTTCGGTTACGCAACAGATTTGAGATCAAATACTCAAGGTCGTGGTACATTCTCAATGGAATTCAAGTGCTACGAACAAGTTCCTGCAAACGTAGAAAAAGAAATTATCGAAAAAGCAGGTGCTTCAAAATAATTTGCATAACGCAAAACGAAAAGCGGTATTTTTCAAAATACCGCTTTTTTTATTAATAAATTATTTTTGATTAGACATTAATTCAATAGAAAGAACAAAAAAAAATCGGAATGACAGGATTTGAACCTGCGACCCCTGCGACCCGAACACAGTGCGCTACCAAACTGCGCTACATTCCGATTTTTCTTTATTAAATTGTCTTTTCTTCCTGTATCGCAGTTTGGTTTTAATTTGAAACGGCTACGTTTCACTCGCCTAGTGCGCTACATTCCGATTATATCCGTTATTTTTAAAAAAATTTAAAAATATCTGACTGATAATAGTTTAACTCAAACAATTTTAAAATAAAAGTATTTTTTATAAATAAAAATAAATTTTAAAGTTTTTGAAAATCAGAGCAATTTTATTTTTATTAGATAATACCGAAGATAGAACAGATATAAGTATTTTGGAAACAAAAATTTTATGGAATAAAGACACAAAATATTTAAGTTTTGTTATTTTTCTGACAAATAGTTAAATTCGGGCTACAATTTAAGAATAAGACAAAATTTCGGAGAAAATATGGTCAAGGTTTTGATTATACAAATGCAATCTGTTTTAGGGGATAAACAGGCAAATTTTAGTAAAGTCGAAAAGCTTTTAAGCGGCCAAGAAACATATAAGCCTGATCTGATAATTTTACCCGAATTATTTGCCACAGGTTGGTTTTGTGATATATATGACAAAGTTGCCGAAAGTTTTGGAAATTCAAAGATTACTGAATTTTTGTCAAAGATTGCAAAAAAATACAACTCAAACGTAATAGGTGGTTCATTTGCAAGAAGAGATGAAAACGGAGAAATAAGAAACACTTGTCCTGTTTTTGACAGGAGAGGTAAAATGATTGCATTTTATGACAAAATGCATCTTTATTCATATCTTGGAGATACGGAAAATTTAAATTCCACAAGAGGGGAGAAGCCTGTTATAGCAACAACAGACATAGGAAAAATCGGACTTTCAATTTGTTATGACATTCGTTTTCCTGAGATATACCGCTGTTATGCATACGGAGGAGCGGACATATTGGTCAATGTAGCCGCATGGCCTTTATCAAGAAGGCTTCATTGGGAGTCCTTAACTCGAGCAAGGGCAATTGAAAACCAATCATATATGATTGCTGTTTCTCAAACAGGAGAAATTCAAAACGGAATATACAATATCGGAAGTTCGGCAGTATTGTCGCCATTGGGCGCAACCATTGCATCATTAGAATATGAAGAAGCTGTTTTGAGGGCAGAATTTGAACTTAACGATATGAAAAATCTGCGAGAAAACGTAAAAACGCTTTCAGACAAGCATGCTAATTATATTTTGGAGGATTAATGAAAAATATATTCAGAACATTTTTTTCAGTAGCAATGATTTTAGGAGGATTGAGTGCTTTTGCAAACGGAGGAATTGAAAAAACAATAAATTCTTCACCTCTTGAAACATCGTCGGTTGTGGCTGTTTCAGTTAAAGAGGCAAATACAGGCAAAATTATTTATCAACATAACGAAAAAAAACTTTTGCACCCTGCATCGACGTTGAAGGTTTTTACGACAATTCCTGCAATGGAGGAGCTTGGAAAAGATTACGAATTTACAACAACTTTTTATACAAAAGACAATAATTTGTACATAAAAGCAGGAGCTGACCCTCTTTTGAGCTCACAAGCTTTAAAAAATGCAATTAAAAACATCAAATCAAAAGGTTATCATTCTTTTAACAAGGTTTATTTTGACGGAAGTATAATTGACAATGCAGAATGGGGTATCGGCTGGATGTGGGACGATACAACGAATAAGAGAATGCAAAAATTCAGTGCATACAATCTTGACGATAATCTTGCAAACATAAGAATATCAAAAGATGAAAATGGTATTATTACAGCAAAATCCGACATTCCCAAGCCAATAATAAACACTGTTACGGAAGGAGAGAAGGACGATATTTTTGCAGTAAGGCAAGAATGGACATCTCCTGATATTATTTTAGTTTCTGGCACGTTAAATTCATCTGATTTCACGTTAAACGTACCGTTGAACAACGTTAAACGCCAATATCAACAAACGGTTATGAACCAACTAAAAAGCAGTAAATTTACTTTACAACAGCCTATTTGCTTAGAGGGAATTGTTCCTGAAGATGCAGAAATTATCGGAGAAATTAAGAATCCGATTGCACCTGTTTATGAAAAAATATTCAAAAACAGTGATAATTACTGTACGGAAACAATTACAAAAATAGCAGGCGGCAAAAAATATGACAAAACAGGTTCTGTTGTCGAACAGACAAAGATGTTTTATGAATATTGGACAGACAATAACGTTAACACAACAGGAATTATTGTTGCCGATGCAAGCGGTGTAAGCCGTAATAACCTTATAACGGCAGATTTTATGACAGATGCTCTCAATAAAATCTATGTTAATAAACAGGAAGATTTCATCAGAAATACATTTGCTCAAGCGGGAGAAGGTACATTTTCAAACAGATTATTAAATTATAGAGGAGAAATTTTTCTCAAATCAGGTACACTTGCCAATATCAGTGCCCTTACAGGTTATGTAAAAGCAGAAAACGGCAAAATGTATTCCATTGCTATTTTAATACAAAATTTCACATATTCTGATAGGCAAGTAAAAATTTTTGAAAATAAATTAATTGATGAAATTAAAAAATTATAGAAAATCGTACTAAATCAACAGATAATGACATTTTCTTATGAAAAAATTATATTCTCTCTTGTAAAAACAAGGGAGAATTTTTTATGACAGAAATTAATGAATTGTATAAATGCGAAATTTGCGGAAATATAGTTGAAGTTGTTCATGCTTCTTGCGGAGAACTTGTCTGCTGTTCGCAAAGAATGAGCAAAGTTAAACCACAAAAAGAAATTGCGGAATTTTCTGAAAAGCATTATCCTATTTTAATCAAAGATGATAACGGAAATGATATAATCAGAGTTGGAGAAATTGAACACCCAATGGAAAAAGAACATTATATTATGTTTATCGAAGCGATTTCAAAAGACAAAAAATATTTAAAACGAGTATATTTAGAACCGCATGAACGCCCGATTTTAGACCCGTCGTGTACATGCAGACATCTTGATGCAAGAGAACTTTGCAACATACACGGATTATTTGAAGCACCGCTTAACAAAAATGAAATGGAGCAAGAATAATAGCGAACTTACAATAAAAAACAACGGTGTGACTAAAAATCACACCGTTTATAGATTAAATTAATGTTTATCCGCTTTAACAACTTGAATATTTTTGTTAGTACTTATTTCTATTCTTGCATTTCTAAGTTTATCTCTTGTTTCTTCGTCCAAACCTCTACCGTTAATGAGTCTGTCAATAAATCCGGAATTAAGTTTTACTGCTTTTTCGAGAGCACCGATTTCTTCAAGTGTATCTTTAATCAAAGAGAAATCGTAATTAAATCCTTGTTTATGGTGATAAATAAGCGTTTCTCCTGTAGGAGAAATTATTGGCTCACCACCTTGTTCAAAATAGAGTTTAAAAATAGATTTCAAATCTTGTAATTCAGCCTGCATAGTGGAAACAGCACCTTGAATACGCAAAAATCTTTCAAAAAGGTATTCAACATTTTCAATTTGTTTCATTTGCCAAGCATATTTTTTCTTGTAAAGTTTTTTCAAAGCAGGATAACTCAAGGCGAGCCCCATTGCATCAGCCATTGCTCTATGACGTTCGTTAAACTCAACATGGAATTTATTCATTAACGCTTCCATTCCGCAAGATTCCAAATCGGGATAAACTTCTTTAAACATAGCTTGGGAATCAATCATAGGATTGGTTATAGATTTACCTGTAGTACGTTTTGAGGCTTCATTGATATAACTGTAATCAAAAATCGCATTATGAGCTACGATTGGATAATCACCGATGAATTCCAGAATTTTAGGCATAATTTCTGTTTCGGTAGGAGCGTCCTTAACCATTTCTTCAGTAATTCCGTGAACAGCCATACTGGATTTTCTAATATGTTGTTCGGGATTAATCAAAGTTTGAAATTCATCTTTAATTTTGCCATTTTCCAGCCTTAAAGCAGCAAATTCAACCATTTTTTCTTTTGTATAATCGAGCCCTGTTGTTTCAACGTCCAAAACTATTTCTATAACCTTTTTTGCAGGCATTTTAAAATCTCCAACCGTGTGTTAACAACATATTAACATAAACAAAATAATTTTGTTTAAGATATAATAATTCTAAGACAAAACCGATTGAAAAGGACTAAAAATGGCAGGATTTATTGACAAAGTAAAAATAAAATTATTGTCAGGAAAAGGCGGAAACGGAATGGTAGCGTGGAGGCGGGAAAAGTACGTTGACAAAGGCGGGCCGGCAGGCGGTGACGGCGGACGAGGCGGAGACATTTACCTTATCGCAGACGAAAGCATGTCAACCCTTATGGATTTTACTTTCCAATCTGTATTTAAGTCAGAAAACGGAGAAAACGGCAGAGGGAAAAGCCAACATGGTGCTTGCGGAAAAGATTTATACATTAAAGTTCCTTTAGGTACGGTTGTTAAAGACATAGATACAAACAAAATAATAGCTGACATAAAACATGCAGAACAAGCAGTTATGGTAGCAAAAGGCGGACGTGGCGGACGGGGAAATTCAAGATTTGCTACAGCGCAAAAAAGAGCACCGCAATTTTGTGAACCCGGAGAACCCGGAGTTGAGAGAAATCTCGAATTAGAATTAAAATTACTTGCTGATATCGGGCTTTTAGGAATGCCTAATGCGGGCAAATCCACTCTTATCAGTGTTATCAGTTCAGCAAAACCCAAAATTGCAGACTATCCTTTTACAACAATTGTCCCTAATCTTGGAGTTGTAAGAAAGCCTACAGGCGATGGTTTTGTAGTTGCCGACATTCCCGGACTTGTTGAAGGTGCATCAGAAGGAATAGGATTGGGACATGAATTTTTAAGACACGTTGAAAGATGTCGTTTTTTAATACATCTTGTTGATTTAACGGCAGATGACCCTTTACAAAATTATTTAACAATTAACGAAGAACTCGCAAAACATGATGAAAGACTTGCTTCAACGTATCAAATATTAGTTTTGAACAAAATCGATGCGGTTGAGCCTGAATTTGTCGAGGAAATGAAGGAAAAGTTTAGCGAATATTCTGATGAAATTTTTACAATATCCGCAGCAACGAAACAAAATTTAAAAGAATTTATGAATTTTGTTTACCAAAAAGTTGATGAAATCGAAAAACCGGAAATAGAAATTGAAACAGAAGAAGATTTAGGTGCTTTTGATAATGATGACAGTGCTTTTTCCGTTTATAAGACAGGAAAGAATGAATTTGTCGTCGAGGGCGGAAAATTATTCAGATTAGCGAATGTTACGGATTCACAAAATCTTGAACAAATCAATCGTTTTCAACATATCATAGAGGATATGGGGGTTTTTGAAGCACTTAAACATGCAGGCGTTAAAGACGGTGATGAAGTTAAAATCGGTCATATTGTTTTTGATTATTACAATTAAAAAGGTGAAACATGGAACAGTTTTTAGCGCCACAAATTGAATATTTATTGATATTACAAAACTTCCGAGCAATGACAGGGGGAGTTTTGGATAACTTTTTTTTATTCATCACCTCTTGTGCGGAAATAACGATTCCCGCCTTAATTATGGCAGGAATATACTGGTGTATTGATTCTCGTATCGGAACTTATTTGTTTTTCAATTGGAGTATGGGAACAATTGTCTGTCAATTTTTAAAAACAATGGCTTGCATATACCGTCCGTGGGTTTTGGACAGCAGAATACAACCTATCGAATCGGCAATAAAAATGGCAGGAGGTTATTCTTTTCCGAGCGGACATACACAAACGGCAACTTCGATTTATGGCGGTATTGCAAAATCTTTTAAAAATAAATTTTTGAGAATTTTTTTGGTAATTTTAATTTTACTCATTGCTTTTTCAAGAACTTATATAGGTGTTCATACGCCTCAAGACGTTATTGTTGCAGTTATTTTAGGTATTCTGATATTATTTTTCACAGATAAAATGATGAAATGGGTTGAAGGAGGCAAAAATCGAGATTTAGTAGTTTTTGCCGGAATAATTCTTTCTACTGTTGCACTTTTAATTTATGAAGAATTTAAGATATATCCTATGGACTATTTCAATGGAGAACTTTTGGTTGATCCTGACAAAATGCGTTTATCTTCATTCCCAAAAATTGGTTTATATTTAGGAATTTTTGGGGGTTGGTTTATTGAAAGAAGGTTTGTCAAATTTGACGCAAATGTTGGCACAATAAGAGAAAAAATCATCAGATTTGTAGTTGGAGCATTGATTTTAGGCTTTATTTCCTGTCAAACGACTCATTTAATCGGCGCAAGCGGAAATGTTAAATATATGGCAGCATTCATTTCTTTTTGTTCAGGATTTTTTACTATGGCAATATATCCGGCTTTAATTGTTTTTGTCCGTAAAAAAATCTTAAAAAAAGAGGTATAAACACATATAATTATTGACTATTTCTTTAATTGTGATTTAATAAATCACAGGAGATGTTATGAGTTTAGAAGAATTAAATGTTCAAGAATATGTGATGTCATTTCTTAATGAAATGAATTTTTTATATGATTTTAAAAACAAAACAGTTATGTTTATGTTTTATCAACCGGATATTGTCAATGCAAAAGCAGTTAAAAGTCTTGGAGCAAGCAAGGTTTATTATGTAAATCCTGATAGCATAACCGTTTCAGACGATGATGACATTATTTGTTTAAATTCTCAACCCGAACGTTTTTCCGAATTAGGCAATGGTTCTGTAGATTTAATTATTGGACTTGAGATATTGGAACATATCAATAATCTCAAACAATTTTTTAGTGAATTAAAGAGGATATTATCAGAAAACGGAAATATAGAACTTCAGGGTAATCCTATGTGGACATCTCATTTTGGACATCATTTATGGATAGAAGATAAATTTATTTTTTATGATGAAACAAATCCGTTTGAGCCTTGGGAACACTTAATTTACAAGACCAAAGACGAATATTTAAATGCATTGTTAAATAAAAACATATCACAAGAAGATAGTGAAGAAATTGTTTCATTTATATTTGACAAACTTGAAGTTTCAAGACATACTCCGACAGAAATTATAGAAGCAGCTTCAGGGATTAAAAACGAACCGTGCAAAGAATTAAATAAAGCGAGTTATTCTTCAGCGGTAGTAGAATCTTACAAAGTTGACGGCTGGAGAATGATTTTCAAAAAATATTATGATAAAACGGAACCTAATAAATTTTTTGAACAGGCGAAAGAATTTTATACGGAAGAAGATTTAAAAACGCAACGTGTAGTACTAAGGATGAGGGCAGACGAAGATTGCGAACTTCGTTGTTCCAGAAGGCAATATGTTTATGAAATGCCTGAATTACCACAACACATTGCGGACATTCTTTATCCTTTTTTCAAAAAGCACGATGTAAGAAATAAGAGAATATTAAATTTATGTTTAAACAATAACGAACTTATTTCTCAAGCTTTTATGGCACAGGGAGCGAAATTAGTATATGCGGTTTCACCATTAATTGAACACAAACAAAAAACAGGGCCAATAAAAACGTTTTGTCAAAATTTTGAAGATGTAAATTTATGGGAATTTTACAGATTTGATGTAATTTTCTATATGGATACTTTGTATAATTTTAAAGATTTTAATAAATTTATAGAAAATCTAAAGCAAGTGGTTAAAGAAGATACCGTAATGTATATTATGGGTTATATGCCGTACAGCTCTTCAGCGGGGCATTTAATTTACACAGATGAACACAGATTTTCAGATGAAACAAATATTTTTGAACCTTGGGAACACCTTGCATATGATACAAAAGAAGAATTTGAAGCGGCATTGAAAGCAAAAAATATTCCTGATTATGAAATTGAAGAAATATCTGAAATTTATTATACGCCGTCAAAAGTGCTCAAATACTCTCCCACAGAACTTTTAGACAAATTCAAAGAGGTAAAAGACCTCTACTTATACAGAATTTATAAATACGTTCCGAAGAATAAGTACTATGAAATAGCAAAACAAAAATATGATGAAAAAGATTTAGATGTTGAAAGAATAATTCTTTCAACTGATGTTCCTGAAAAATTATATTTTGATGAACTTGATATTGACACCTATTTGCAAAATAATCTTGCGGAGATTAACAGAAAATACAACTTGGCAGGAAAAAAGGTTTTAAATTTAACTCCGTTCATTAATAATATTTTGACAAACGGAATAGAATCTTTCGGAGTAAAAGAAGTTGTTGCAATGACGAGTCATTATTCAGGTTTTGAACTTGAAAGCGGTCTTAATGCAAGAAGAATTAATCAGGGAATTGAAGACTTGGATAACCTTGATGAAAAATTTGATATTATCTACGGCTTGGACGTGTTAGAACACGTAAAAGATTTGAGAAAATTTTATGCAAATCTAATCAGACTTGTTGATGATAACGGTGTAATTTGTCTGCAAGGCTCACCACTTTGGCCGAGTGATAGCGGTCATAACTTTATGGACGGTCTAGATTGCGGGAAACTTCGTATGGGAGAAGGAAACAAGCGACTTGAGCCTTGGGAACACCTTGCATATGACACAAAGGAAGAGCTTAAAGAAGCAATGTTGAAAAAGAAATTTACGATTCACGATGCAGAACTGGTTTCTGATTGGATTTTCAATTCGGAAAAAATTAACCGTTTATCATTCACAGAATTTTTAAATGTTTTAGATGAATTTGACAATGTTTTCTACGGCTCAAAAAAGATACTTCATTACACAGAAGAGAATGAATTTTATAGAATAGCAAACAAAAAATATACACATGAAGAGTTAAGAACAAAAGAATTAAAACTATTCATCAGAAAAAAACTCTCCTAGCGGAGTAAAGACGGTATTTGCAAATCACGAAGCGGAGAAAAAATGACAGAAAAAGATGCAAAATATTATACAAATTCAGGTATTGAGAAAACGAATAACGGAGATTTTGCAGGAGCGATAAAGGAGTTTGAAAAATCGGAAGAACTTCTTCCTGATTGGGCATTGACACATTTTTCCAAAGCAATAGCATATCATAATATGAAAGAACTTGAAAAGGCGTTTGAAGCTTACACAAGAGCAATCGAAATTGATAACAAAATGGTTGATGCGTATTATAACAGAGCGCACGTAGTTTTGATGTTTGAAAATTTAGAAGAAAAAGGATTAAAGCAGGCGCTTTCTGATTTACAAAAGTCAATTGAACTTGATGAAAATTTTGTAGATGCGCTTTATTATTCGGCAGTTACAAAGATGAAATTAAAAGATTATCAAGGAGCAGTAGATGACCTTGACAGAGTGCTTGCAATCGAACCGGAGGCAATACATTCCAGAGCATTGAAGAAACTACTTTTACAAAAATATTTGAAATAAATATGAAATACAGGAATATAAAAAAAGGAACTGTTTACGAAGTTATACAAACAGGAATAATAAATTGTACAAATGCACAAGACGGAGAAAAGATGGTCTTGTATTCCAATGGGGAATTGACATTTTGCCGAGAAGAAAATGAATTTTACAAGAAATTTGAAAAAGTTGAAGAATGAGAAGATGTTTTTGGGTGGACGAAAAGTCCGAAATATACAAAAAATACCACGATGAAGAATGGGGCATTCCTAAATATGATGACCGAGATTTGTTTGAGTTATTGATTTTAGAAGGATTTCAAGCAGGTTTATCTTGGCTGACCGTTTTAAAAAAACGTGAACATTTTAGAATTGCTTATGAAAATTTTGATATTAAAAAAGTTGCAAAATATGACGAAAGAAAAATCGCAGAATTACTTGCAAATAAAGAGATTATCCGAAGTGAACAAAAAATTCGAGCATCAATTTTGAATGCAAAAATATTTATAAAAATACAGAAAGAATTTGGAAGTTTTTCAAACTATATATGGAATTTTACAAATAACAAAATTGTATATAACAATACGAACGAAATTATTGTATCAAATGAACTTTCTGACGAGATTTCAAAAGATTTAAAGAAACGAGGAATGAAATATGTTGGAACAGTCATAGTATATTCATATTTACAAGCAATCGGAGTAGTTAATGACCACGATAAAGATTGTTTTTTGCATAAAGAGGGTTAGTAAAGACGAACCCTCTTTATTTATTGAAAGAAAAAGTATTAAATTTCACCTTCAAAACCCGGGGAACGAACAGGGAGATTGGAATAACTCGGATTAGAAAATACGGATTTTTTTATGTATTTATTTGTGTATTCACCTTTTTCAAGCAATTTTTTAAGTATATTTTCACGAGTAACAAGAGGGTGAGTAATTTCCTCTAAATGAGGCTGTTTATCACAAATTTGAGTCCAAACGAAGGCTTCCATAGTCCAAGCATAAGTTTCTTCATTGAGAGAATCAAATTCATCTTGATGAAGAGCCTCGTGAGCTAGCAAAGCCGCAATAGCGCCGGCAGGTGCGTCAAAGTGTTTTTGATTAATATAAATGGTTAATTTATCACTTCTTTTTCCTTTAACACCTTTTCTCCAGCCGAGAGCATCGAAAGAAGCATATTTCGGACTAAGTTCGGTTAAATCTTTAAATTGAACTTCAATTGGTTTATGAGTCGGATTATTACCAAGAATAGCATTATGAGAAAAGACCCCGCCACGAGTTTCTTTCAACAATTCTAAAGCTTCCATAATTCTTGTTTCGGAAGTAACTTTTTTATATCTTTCACGAAGTTCTTCTTCGTTGAAAGATAATATTTCACTTTGAACTTTTTGACTTTGCAATTTGCTGTTTTCGTCAAAATCAGCCTGAAGAGGATTTCCTTTTGGTGCTTTTCCAAACGCACGAACGGGTTTAACATTTTCGGAAACGGATTGTTTTGATTTTTTGACATTACGAGCGGAT
Source organism: uncultured Muribaculaceae bacterium (assembly GCA_964550875.1). GTDB lineage: Bacteria > Cyanobacteriota > Vampirovibrionia > Gastranaerophilales > Gastranaerophilaceae > RUG841. Next base: position 11,171 of record CAZKAS010000044.1, read on the forward strand.
TTTTGTTGACTTTGAGGTATCTGAGAGGTTTCCAAAAAAGCACTATAGTCACTAACATCAGTATTATCGAGCAAAGAATTTTGCATTTTAACCAAAATATTTTGAGAATTTTTCAAGTAAGGATTTTTTTTCAGTATTTGAGACCAAATAGCGACTTGAAGTTGTTCAGCTTCTATTAAATCATCTTCAGTTTTTTCTCTGTCAACAAGCGCTTCTCTGGCAATAATAGGAGCAAGAGCGGCAGCAGGAGAAGAAATAAACTTATCATTGATTTTAATTTTATACTTTTTCCCGACAAAAGAACCGATTGCATCTTTGTTACTTAAAGTTTTGTCATTAGAAAAATTAGCAAACTCGATAATAATAGGCCGAGAAGTTTTATTTTGCCCAAAAATAGAGCGATAGGAAAAATCGCCGGCAGTACCTTTTAAAAATTCACATGCTTCAATCAACTTTTCACTTTTTGTAACTTTAGCATATTTTGTTTTTAACTCTTTAGAAATACTTGCAGAAGGAATAAGAGTTTTATCAACGGTAGTTGTTCCTTTAGATCTTTTTATTTCAGGAACTTGGGGCATATAGGGTTCATATTGAGGAATAAATTGAGGTTTTGTAAAAATAGTATCCCCATTTTCATCAGTATTTACAGCAGTTTTTTGATTAACGGAAATTTTATCGGTAACGAATTGATATTTGCTGTTTGCAATATCCGACGCCACTGCAAAAGACGTAGAAAAAGCAATAACGATTGCAGAAATTAATATTTTTTTCACTTGTTTCTCCATAACAAACATTATTACTTATTTTTTTTATAAGGACAAATTTTCAAAAAACAAGCCCAAAAAACTTTACAAAAATACAACCTTTATAAAAGTATGTTATAATTCAAACGTAGATATATTACAGAGTGGGGAATATGGTACAAGGTTTTAACGATAATTTATATTTAATTGATTTAAGTTACTTAAATACACCATCAGAGGTAGTTTATGATTTAAGTTCTATATTGGAGGCAGAACCTGCAAAAAATCAAAGAATAAAATTAAAATTAGGAAAAATAGATTTTAATAAATCACAATTGTTAAGTATTAAATCTCTTATAGAGAGCATAAATTCTACAGTAGCAATTGTTGAGGGGAAATCTGACATAACCAGAAACGCTGCTATTTCTATAGGGTTGGTATATCAAAATTCAAATGATATGGTTCCGGAAATAGTTTTTTCAACGGACATTTCAACCCCTGAAAAGCCAATGATATACACAGAAGTCAATCCTGAAATATTTCCGGACGTATCACCAATAAAAGAGGAAAGACAAGCAGAAAGTCAAGATACCCAAGAGGAAAAAGCAGCAAAAGAAGAAAACCAAAATAAAGAGCGTGTACAGACATATCAACCGGAAGGGGACTCTGTTGAAATTCAAACACAAAAATTTGACACGACGGAAGAGAATTTAAAATTTGAAGAAAACACACAGCAATGGGTAGAGAAGCAACCACAAGTTCAAAGTTTTGAAGAAGGTTTTTCAAACAATAATTGGGCAAAACCGCAAAGTGACAATTCTGAAGAACAGGAAGAAAACAATAATAGCGAAAAAGTTGACATTTTATATTCCGAAGAAGAAAGAGATAATGATGAAAAAAGAGAAGACCAATCTCAAATTGAAGAAAGACAAGAAATAGCACCTGTTCCTTATGCGGAAAATTTTGAAACAAAAGAAGATAATTCAGATTTAATGATAAAAGGCGAAGAAATTCAAGGGATAAAAACACTTGAAGACATTCCGTTGGATATTCCAAAAGCGGAAGAAATACAGGAAGAACTTGATGTTATTTACAGCACGGAACGCAAGTTAGAAGATGTATTTGCGACAACAGGATTAAAAGAAGAAAAATTCAAATCGTTAAAAGAAACCCCGATAGCGGAAGAAAAGGAATACACACAATATGATTTTGAATTGGAATCATTTCCGACAAAATATTTAAAACAAACTATTTGCGCAGGACAATTTATTTCTTTTGAAGGAAATTTAGTTATAATTGGAGATTGTCATGAAGGAGCAGAAATTTCAGCCTCAGGAGATATTACAATTTGGGGAACATTATCGGGCTCAGCTCACGCAGGAAAGAACGGTAATGAAAAATGTAAAATCAGAGCATTAAAAATGCATGCAAGCCAACTCAGAATTGCGAATTGTTATGTAAAACGACCGGCAGCACTGGAAGAAAATAATGTTAACACAGTTCCGGAAGAAGCAATGATTAGTAAAGGTGAAATTGTAGTTTACAGAATTTACAAATAGAAGCAAAAAGAATAAGGAAAAAATATGTACGGAATAATATTGGCAGGCGGTTCAGGAAGCAGATTATGGCCATTAAGCAGGGAATTGTACCCGAAACAACTTTTAAAGCTTGATGGCGAAAACAGTTTATTACAAAGTACATTTAGCAGATTAAATTACTTCATAGAAGCAGAAAATATTATTTCAATAACGAATATCAAACATGCTCCTGATGTAAGATTTCAGCTTTCAAAATTATATCAAAATCCGACAGTATTAGCGGAACCGATTGCAAAAAACACAGCCCCCGCAATCGCAGCGAGCGTAGAATATTTGAAACAGATTAAGGATAAAAATGAAGTTGTTATTATAGTTCCTTCAGACCATTTGATAAAAAATTATGAAAGATTTGCGCAAAGTGTCAAAACGGGATTAAAATCCGCAGAAGAGGGAAAAATTGTAACATTTGGTATTCAACCGACATATCCTGAAACAGGTTACGGCTACATAAAGACGAAAACAGAGAAGGATAATGTATTTGATGTTGACTGTTTTGTTGAAAAACCTGATGCAAAAACAGCACAAAAATATTTACTTGAAGGCAATTATTTTTGGAACAGCGGAATTTTTATGGCAAAAGTTTCAACGGTACTGGAAGAATTGGAAATACACGCAAAAAGCATTTTTAAAAACCTGACAAAATTAAATTATAAAGAAGATAAAACTATAAAATATGGTGTTTTTGAGGACATGCCCTCAATTTCATTTGATTACGCAGTTATGGAAAAATCGAATAAAATAGTTCTTTGCAAACTTCAGTCGGATTGGAGTGATTTAGGTTCATGGCAATCCTTATATGATATTACGGAAAAAGACACAGACGGTAATGTATTAGAAGGTAATGCAATTGTAGAGGACGTAAAAAATTCTTTTATATATACGGATAAAAAAATTGTAGCGGCAATAGGCTTGGAAGATGTTATATTAGTCAATACCGAAGATGCGGTTCTTGCTTGTAAAACAGAACATTCACAACATGTTAAAAATATTTTTGAAAAACTGAAAAAGGACGATAATAAAGCTCATTTAATTCATAAAACCGTATTCAGACCTTGGGGCTGGTACACATGCTTAGCAGAAGGAGAAGGTTATTTAACAAAGGTTATATGCGTATCTCCCAAACAAAAACTTTCAATTCAATCGCATAACCATCGTTCTGAACACTGGGTTGTTCTTGAAGGCAGAGCAAAAGTTGTTTTAGACGGAAAAGATAATTATCTGGAAGCCGGGCAAAGTATAGA
>CAZKAS010000045.1:0-14668 GCA_964550875.1 uncultured Muribaculaceae bacterium
TCCGTAGCAATTGCTTCTGCATCAACTGTAACGTTGTCGTATGTTGTGAAATTTCCACCATCAATTTTAACTTTTCCTGTTGAAGTAACGTTAATATCAGTTGTATCACCGTCACCATAGTTGATTTCAAGGTTCTTCGTACCACTGATTCTGTAACCGTGTTGTGTAACAACCTTATGAGTTGTTGTTTCTTGCTCAACGTAGGAATTAACACCTGCTTGTTTTGTTGCAACACATTCCGTGAATGAACCGTTCATCCAACCTCTCGTGTGAATATAGTCACCACTTGCCGAGTCAACTTTAGCAAGAATGTATTTAGCAGATCCATCAGCATTCTTTTGTTTTACTGATTGTACAATTGCATATTGAGGAACGCCTGTCTTGAATTCCTTGAATAATTCACCACTGTCATACAATGCTTCAAGCTGCTTCATATTAGAAGAATCAAGTTTATATTGTTTCTTTATCTCATTTAAGAATGTGTTTTTATCAGTACCTGATTTGCTGGTAACATCTTCTAACACGTTCGTAAACTCGATTGTATCAGTTTCAACAGCTTCAATCGCTGCTTTGCCTACAGCTTCACCAAGAATTGTCGTAGATTCATCAATGCCACCAAGCGCAATCATCTTGTCCATCGTATAAACACCGTTATCTCCGTCGCCAAGATTGATTTTTACATCATCGCCCCAGAAAGCAACCAAGTGATCTCCATCACCCATATCGATTTGAACATTGTCCGCAACGGCAATCGCTGTGTCGTTACCGTCACCCGTGTCGATTTTTACGTTACCCTTGTCACTGACTACTGCAACCGTATCTTTATCAAGACTTGAATCCCAATCCGAAAGTGCATTTTGATCCAACTTGATATCTACATCATTACCAAGTACAACAACCTTTTGATTTCCTGTACCCGTCGTTATATCTACGTTGTTGCCTCGAACGTTAATATTCGCATTACCGTTACCAAGTTCTATTTTTACGTTACTCGATTTGTTACCGGTATATTCTACCTTACCGTTTCTTAAAGCATCAACTAATCCCATAATTTTTCTTTCCTTTTCTTCTAATCGCACCTATGTGCATATTACTACACACATGTATATAAAAACATTTTACACCTGCAATGTGCATATTTTTAAAATATTGTTACATTACGTAACATGCTCAACATGCACCGTTACTGGTTTTTAACATCATAATACATCTTTGACAATTAAATTCAAGTATATATTTTTTATTTACTTCGTCCTTTAAAATTAACGGTTCTTTATAATTTTTTACATTCTTGTTATATTTTCTGCATAATCCAAGTGTGTATTTCAAGCAATGTTTTGTTGTCATCAAGGTTTTTCCGACAAGTTTACTTTGGCTCTCTGCCGCATTTTCAACAACTTTTGCGCCTCTTTTCTCATAAAATTCTTTCGCTTTTTGGTTATACACATTCGCCCTATAATCAAGTATTTCCAACGGATATTCCGTTTTTATAATATCATTCGACTTTAAATCATATTTATACAACTTTTTTCTTTCCTGTTGCAGTTGATTGACCGCCATTCTGCGAAGTTCGTTTAAAAGAGTTGCTCTTACAAAATAATCATTATCTCTTTTTACAGATATATCCTTTATATCAAATTCTGTATTTCCTGTTTTTGAAATTTGATTTTTTATTGTTTCATCAATTTTATCAGGCTTTTTAGCAGTTTCAAAAAATTCTTCAATTGTCGAAGTTACCGTAATATTTTCTTCATCTCTCAATGACAATGTTATCTTATTTGAAAAAATCGTAACATTCGCAGTTATTGGTATTTTTCGCTCAATGTCTTTTTTCAAGACAAGTTTTTCAAAATTCATATCAGAATTTCTATAAATCTTTATTCCTTTTTTGATACCATTTATTGATTTTGGGAAAATTTTTCCTTTTTCAACTTTTTGAATTTGAGTACCTATAAGTTCTTCCTCTGCATTAATAAAACAAATTCCGTCGCCGTTATTAAGATTTAAGCCTTTTATAATAAAATAATTTTTCGCAATGTCGGTTACGGTTCCAATAAATTCGCCTATTGATTTAGAATAGTTTTTTGTACAAAAATCTTTTCTTTTTCCTTCAAAGAAAAATTCAGTAAAGCCTCTGTTGAAAGATTTAGTAAGATTTGGTTCAAAATTTAGCAAAGAAATACCGACTGACGATTTTTGTAAATTTCTTTTCTCCAAAATTTCATCAATTTTTTTTCTATAAAAAGCAACTACATTTCTGACATAATTTTCATCTTTCAATCTTCCTTCTATCTTAAAAGAAGTCACTCCTGCTTCAATCAAGTCCTCTACTCTTTCCGAAAGATTAAAATCTTTTAAACTTAACAAATATTTGTCTTTTGCAATAATTTTGCCATCATTTGAGTAAAGTGAATATTTTTTTCTGCAAGGTTGGGCACATTCTCCACGATTTGCACTACGTCCGCCATTTGCATAACTTAAGTAACATTGTCCGCTATAAGAAACACAAAGTGCGCCATGTATGAAGGTTTCAACTTCTATATTCGTATTTTCCGTAATTTCTTTGATTTCCTCAAGAGAAAACTCTCTCGGCAATATTACTCTGTCAAAACCTGTCTGTTCAAGAAATTTCACCTTCTCTAAAGAATTATTATGACATTGCGTGCTGGCAAAAATCTTAATCGGAGGCAACTTATACTCCAAAATCCCCATGTCCTGTATAATTATCCCAGAAACACCAATATCATAAAGATTATAAATTGTTTTAACAACTTCTTTTAATTCTTCATCTGTGTAAATTGTATTCAAAGTAACATAAATTTTTACACGATAAATATTTGCGTATTCAACAATATCTTTTATATCCTGTAAAGAATTTCCTGCCTGCTTTCTGGCTCCAAACTTCAAAAAACCTATATAAACCGCATCTGCACCTGCTTTTATCGCAGAAATAGCCGTAACCTTGTCTTTCGCCGGTGCCAGAAGTTCTATTTTATGGTTTCTTCTAATCATCGCCCTGAACTTTATTTATTATACCTTGTTTAACTTCCAATTCGTCTGTTCCGAGATTTGTTAAAACCTTCATTGCAAGAGAATTTGAAAGAGAAACAATCGCTTCCAACAAATGTTCTGAGTAAATTTTTGTTTTCATTTCCTTCTTCGCAAGTCCCCAAGCAAGTTCAAGAACAGTCTTTGCCCTCGGCGTAAAAGTAATTTCTTTATCTACGTATTCCTCATTCGTTCCAAGCAATCTTTCAATCTCTTTTCTCAAGTCGTTGACAGTAATTCCCAAATTCTTTAAAACCGAATAGCCAACTCCGCTGCCTTGCAACATAATGCCCAGCAAAATTAATTCCGTTCCTACTGTATTTCTGCCCATTCTTCTTGCTTCTTGATTTGCAAACCTGAGAATAACAGGTGTTTCATTCATTTGCTTTTCCAATGGTCGCAAAATTTGTTCGGACAATTTATCATTCGGATACAAGTCTTTCAATATATTGTATGCAATACCTTTTCTCGATTTCAAAATACCAAGAACAACATGTTCAGGACGAACTGACGTACTTCCCAATTCTCTTGCGGTTTCTGATGCCTTTACAAGCGCAGTAAGCGCATTCGGAGTAAATATTATTTGTTTATCTTCATATTCAGCAAGCCGTGATGTAATCTGTTTCAATCTGTCAAAAAATTTATCATACGTAATGCCTGCATTTTTCAATGTTGCCGACAAATCACCCTCTTCTTCTTCCAATATAGATAGCATAATTTGTTCAGTACCAAGAATTTCATACTCGGAAGTAGTCAACTTTGCGACAGCCTTACTAAAAATAGTAGCTGAATCAGGATCTTTTACCAAAGATAAAATGTGATTATATTTTTCGTCAACTTCCTTTTGTTCCAATCCTTCAGGGTGTTTCTCCTTTTGCTTGGACTTTTTCTCTACAATCTTTTTCATAATATCTCTAACTTTATCTTTATCCAGATAAAGTTTATTGAAAAGATCGTCTAAACCCGCTTCATCACATAACAAAACATAAAAAAGATGTTCTGTCTTAACAAATCCGTTTCCGTTCTCAGATGCAATTTCATATGCCTTTTGGAAAACTTTTCTTATCCTGTTACTGAATAATACACTCGATGCAGGTATTTTTATTTCCTTATCTCTTAAAATATCAATTAGAGCGTCCTTAATTTTGTCAGATGAGGCTTGATTCATCTTCAGAATTTTTGCCCCCAGTTCAGTCGTTTTCTTACTCAAAGCCCACAGTAAATGCTCCGGATATATTTTCTTATGACCCAGTTCAATTGCTGAAATTTGTGCATCTCTTACCGCTGTTACGGCTTTTTCCGTGAATTTTTGAAACAATATTTTAATCCCTATTTTCTTTACTTTAGATATAATACGGCAAAAAATTTATTTTGTGAATAGTTTTTTTTTATTATCCGGAAGTTTACAAAAATTTTATAGCTTTCAATAACGTAACAGATTTTTCGTAAAATACTTTTTGTGATAATATATTCTAAAATTGGTTTTAATCATGAAAAAAAATAATACATCAAAAGAAATTTCAGACTTAATCAGAAATGGAAAGAATATACTCGTAATTACACACGTTAACCCAGACGGGGATTGTCTTGGGTCGGCTTCTGCGCTTTATTCTTTTATAAAAAATGAATATAACAAAGAAATTACTCCTTGCGTTATTTCAAAAGTTCCGGAATTATATGAATTTTTGCCGAATATTGATAAATTCAAATCTCCCGAACAAATAAAAAATGAACAATTCGACACGGTCATTTCAATAGATTGCGCAGCAAAAGACAGATTAGCAACGACTATTCCTTTTTTCAATAATGCTAAAATTACAATCAATATTGACCATCACAAAACAAATCCAATGTTTGCTCAATATAACTACGTTTTCGGCGAAAAAAGTTCCGCAGGTGAAGTGCTTTTGAATTTTGCAAAAGAAGCAGGTTGGAATTTTGACAGAGATATCGCAAACTCTCTTTACGTCGCAATTTTAACAGATACAGGCGGATTTAAATTTGATAACACCACTGCAGAAACGTTCCTCGCTGTCGCAGATTTAATGAAGTATGGAATTAACCCTTCTTTACTCTATCGTTGTTGTTATGAGTCAAAACCTGTTGAAATGATTAAATTGAGTGCTTGTGCAATTGCAAAATCGGAGTTTTTGGCTAACGGAAAAATTGCGTACACCGTCATTACTCTTGAAGATATGAAACAAAATAAAGCATTAAATGAACACACCGACGGAATAGTTGAAATATTACGTCAAGTTAATTCTGTGGATATTGCATTTGTTGTGAAAGAAACGGAAGATGGTTTCTCAAAGATAAGTTTGCGCAGTGATAACTCAGATATAAGCAAAATTGCAATGCGTTTCAACGGCGGAGGTCACTCCAAAGCCGCCGGCTGTACCATTAAAAAAAATTACTCTATCGCTTTAAATAAATTGATTGATGCTATTAAAGAGGAATTTGAGTATGACTTTTAGCAACTTTATAGCGAAAATACGCTCAACTCCTACTGTCAGATATATTGAAAGTATCGTCAACAAAATGATTGATGCTGATTATCCGGGAATGGCTGCAGAAATGGCTTTTATGTTTATTTTAGGCTTGTTTCCGTTTTTACTTTTCGCAATGTCTGTCTATGCCTGGCTTGGGAGAAGTTCTTTAAGCGGATATGTTATCTCCGCATTAACTCAAGTTGCACCAAGTGATGTTTCTAACCTTATTGTAAGTACTCTTTCTCAAGTAACGGTTTTTGAGCATGGCGGAATTATGGCGGTAATTTGTTTTTTCGTAACGATTGCTTTATCGTCAAATGCCGTTGCCTCTGTAATGAAAGGTTTAAATAGAGCTTTCCAGACTGATGAAACAAGACCTTTTATTTATACAAGAATTTTGTCTGTTTTAATGGTGTTTTTAAATGTTTTCGTTTTGTTTTTAACCGTTAACATGATTTTACTCGGAAAAATAATAATGAGCATCGCTCTCGATTTATTCCATATTTCAAATCTGACATACTCATTAATTATGATATTAAGATGGCCATTATCATTTTTGGTATTATATTTAACCAGTTATTTCAGTTACTACATTTTGCCGGATATCAAAGGTAATGAGTGGGTTAAAAGAAAAGCAGCACTCGTAGGAACTTTATTTTTCAGTTGTTTCTGGTTACTGGGTTCTTGGACTTTTTCATTATATTTAGACCACTTAAATACATATAACCGAGTTTTTGGAACAATTGGTGCCTTCGTTATTATGATGGTTTGGCTTTATTACACGGCTATGATTATATTACTCGGCGGAGAATTTAATTATCGAACATACTTAAAACTAACCGAAAGAGAAGAGAAAAAACATCATAGAAAATATAATGAAGACTTATACGAAGAGTAGTTTTATTAACAATTTGATTTTAACTCAGACGACATATATAATATTTAAGAATAAGAATATTATAGCATGGAGGGCAGGACAATTAAAAGAATATTGACTACCGCATTAATTTTAGCAGCAGGAATGGCTCTTCCGACAGACGCCGCAACAAAAACAGTTGGTTATCCTGCTCAAGCATATTATATACAAGCTTGTACCAGCGAAGATAAAGGCGACTTTAATGAAGCCATTGAAAAAATGAAACGAGCTATTGAACTAAAAAATGATAATGCTCTTTATTATACAAAATTAGCCGGTTTGTACCAAAATGTCGGAGAATGGGATAACGCACTCGCTTCTTACAAAAAAGCCGCTCAATTAAGACCTGATGACTCTTTTTTGTATCTTGCCATCGGACAAATTTTGCAACAGAAAAAAGATTACTCAAATGCGCTTGAAGCCTACAAATATGTTTTACAACTTACCCCCGGTTACAAATATAATTATCTAAATCTTGCTAATATTCAATATATCTTGAAAGATTTTAAAAGCGCAGCAGAAAATTATAATATATTCTTGGTTAATTATCCTAACCACGTTGATGCCAGAAAAAATCTTGCATCTGCATACATTGAATTGGGTGACTACAAAAATGCAAATGAACAATTCAAAATTTCCATGGAAAAACACCCTGAAAACTTCAATGAATATGCACAATATGGGCTTTCTTTGGTTAAAGCATCTGATTGGACTCAAGCAAGAGCTATTCTTGAAAAAGCAATTGATGTAAACAGTAATGACGCTGCTTCAATTGCCAATTTAGGTATTGTTATGCAACGAACAGGGGACGGAACAGATGCTCTGACAATGTTTGAAAAAGCATTGAAACTGGAACCTGATTCGGCAGAAATTACAATAGAGTATGCCGATGCTCTTTTGGGATTAGGTTTAGATGAAAAAGCAAAAGAACAGTATAAAAAATATATTTCTTTAAAACCGGATAATCCACATGCTTACTTTAATTTAGGTATTATTTATTCTAAAGAAAAAAGTTACGATGAAGCAATTGACTGTTTCACAAAAGGTATGGAAAATTCTAAAGATAATGAAGATTTCAAAGCAGAACTTGCAAAATGTTACCATTTCAAAAAGGATTATACTCATGCAGTCCAGTTATATGATGAATTGTTAACATCTTTACCAAAAGACAGAACTTTGAGATTTAATAAAGCTTTGGCTCTACAAGCACAGCAAAATTACAAAGAAGCAATAGACATTTATACCGCTTTATATGCCGAACAACCTGAAGATAATATCAAATTATATTTATCTCAAGCATATATCGCTAACGGAAAAAACCTTGTAATTCAGGAAAATTACCGAAAAGCAATTGTAAATTTTGAAAAAGCGGCAGATATTGATGCAAATAATTCTGAAATTTTTGTAAATATTGCAAATGCTTATGATAAATTAGGTTCCGGCTCCAGAGTAATAGAAAATTACGAAAAAGCTATGGAAATTGACTCTGATGATAAATCTATTTCAACAGCATATGCAAAAGTCTTATTAAAATATAAAAAGACTGACGATGCTCAAAAGGTTACGGAAAATATAGTAAATTCTGAAACAGTATCTACTGAAGATAAAACATTAACGTTAATTGCTCTCGGTGAACAATATTATGACAACAAAAACTTCACTAACGCAAAAGAACAATTTGAAAAAGCAATTGAACTGGATAAAAACAATCCTTCTCTACTAATCAAAACAGGTAATTGTTATAAACAACTTGCAATAAATGAAAAAGCATTAGAATATTACCAAAAAGCAATAGAAAATGATGCAAATAATTCTGATGCATATTTTAATGCAGGTCTTTGCTATTCAGATTTAGGTAAAAACAACGAAGCAATTACGAGTTACAAAAAAGTCATTGAACTCAACAGTCAGTATGCTTATGCTTATTACGCACTCGGCATTGAATACGAAAAGGCCGAAAACTACAGTGAAGCAATAGCAAATTATGAGAAATTTATTGAACTTTCTACTGATAAAAATGCACAAAATACAGTTAAATCAACTGTAACCGCTTTAAAGAAAAAAATCACGGTTGAATAATGAAAAAACTTATTTTTTCTTTAGCAATCCTATTTTGTATAATTTTCACAACAGGGTGCTCGGATAATGGAGTTATTCTCCTTAAATCCGAGCCCTTTAATTCGCAAAATTACATGGAATATGAACATCGTTTCTCGGCAAATCAAAGAATTTATTACGCTGTTATTCCGTCAAAAGGTTTTAAAGACACTGCTTTAAAAATTGAAGTTTTTTCTAAAAACACAAAAGCACCATCTTTGGGATATTCTTATAAATATGGTATTAACGTTCCTATTGACAATACAAAAAAATACTACACGGACTATATAGTTATGACGAAACCGGGTTTATATATTATGCAAGTCTTTGAACTTCGCAGACCCGACAAATGTCTTGCAAGACAAGATTTTTGGGTAGAATAACAATGAAAAATATCATAAAATATTTAAAGTTTTTCTTCCAAAAACAAACATCATCAAAATTTGTTGTAACGGGAAAATGTAATCAATGCGGTACTTGTTGCAGAAATATAACTTTTTTTATCGGAAAAAAAATAATAACAACCGAAGAAGAATTTGCAAGAATGAAAAATTTTGATAAAAAATATAAAAATTTTGAAATTAACGGAATAGGAAAAAACGGAGAACTTTTATTCCGATGCAAAGCTTTAAATGACAATGGAAAATGCAGTGTTTACCATTTTCGTTCAATAAATTGCCGTTTATATCCTAAAATAAATCAAAAATTTGTTTACGATGGAGGAGTGCCTTTAGACGGTTGCGGTTACAGTTTTACAGTAAATAAAAATTTCAAAGATTATTTATAATTCATATAAAAAGCAGAGGTGTTTTTATAAATCCTCTGCTTTATAAACAAAATGCAAAAACAAAAACTATTTAACCGTGCGTAAATAACGATAATAATCGTTTTTCGGATATTTATCAGCTTTTGCAATAAGTTGTTCTTTTGTCAAAAATTTCATACGATAAGCAACTTCTTCAAGACAAGCAATTTTAATGCCCTGATTTTCTTCAATCGCTTGAACATATTGACTTGCTTGGAACATAGAATGATGTGTTCCTGTATCAAGCCAAGCAAAACCTCTGCCTAATTTTTCAACGGAAAGCGTACCTTTCTCCAGATAAATTCTATTTAAATCAGTAATTTCAAGTTCGCCTCTTGCAGACGGTTTGAGGTTTTTTGCATACTCAACAACTTTATTGTCATAGAAATATAATCCGGTTACCGCATAATCGGATTTCGGGTGTTCAGGCTTTTCTTCAAGAGAAATAGCCTTTCCGCCTTCTCCAAATTCAACGACACCAAATCTTTCAGGATCTTTAACCTTATATCCAAAAACTGTTGCGCCACCTTCTTCATAAGTGCGTTTAACAACCTTTTGCAACATTGATGAAAAACCGCCATAAAAAATATTATCACCCAATATCAATGCAACATTGTCATCTCCAATAAATTCTTCACCCAATATAAACGCTTGAGCCAGACCATCAGGAGAAGGTTGTTCTTTATAGCTCAACTTTATACCAAAATCCGAACCGTCACCCAAAAGTTTTTCAAAGTTCGGCAAATCTTGAGGCGTTGAAATTATCAAGATTTCGTTAATTCCTGCAAGAAGTAATGTTGAAAGAGGATAATAAATCATAGGTTTGTCGTAAATGGGCAAAAGTTGTTTAGAAACTGTCATCGTAGTAGGGTAAAGTCTTGTACCTGCCCCGCCTGCTAAAATTATACCTTTCATTATTTTCCTTTCTTATTATAATAAATCGGTTACATCTTTTAAAAATGGCTGTTTTTTATCCTTTTCACTTAATTGCGGCTCAAAATCTATACCCCAATTTACATTAATATCAGGATCATTCCAACGAATACCTCTATCATTTTCCGGAGAATATTCATTTGAACATTTATATAAAAATTCCGCTTCATCACTTAAGACAACAAAACCATGAGCAAAACCTTCAGGAAGATAAAGCATACATTTATTTTCTTCCGAAAGTTCTCGGCTTACCCACTTTCCAAATGTTTTCGAACCCTTTCTGATATCTACTGCAACATCAAGGATTTTCCCTTTAACACATCTGACAAGTTTTGCTTGTGCTTTAGGGTGCATTTGATAATGTAAACCACGCAAAACTCCCTTTACGGATTTTGAGTGATTATCCTGATTAAACTCGTCTTTGATACCATTTTCAACAAAAACAGACTTTTTATATGTTTCCGTGAAAAAACCTCTGTCATCACCAAAAATTTGAGGAATAACATAAATTACGTCTTCAATTTCCGTTTTTTGAAATTCAAATGCCATATTTTTACCTCTTATTTTGCTGCTGCAGCCTGTTTATCAATAATTGCCTGAATCCAATCCTGGTTATTAAGATACCAGTCAATAGTAATCTTAATACCTTCTTCAAATGTCAATGACGGTTTCCAACCGAGTTCAGATGTAATTTTATCGTTACTTATAGCGTACCTTCTATCGTGACCAAGCCTATCTTGGACGTACTTAATTGAACTTTCATCTTTTCCCATTGCTTCAAGAATAAGATGAGTAATTTCCATATTCGTTTTTTCGTTATGACCGCCAATATTATAAACTTCTCCAACTTTACCTTTATGAAGAACTACATCGATTGCTTCACAGTGATCATATACGTATAACCAATCACGAACGTTTAAGCCGTCACCGTAAACAGGAACTTTCTCTCCTTTCAAAAGAAGAGAAATAAAGAACGGAATTAATTTTTCAGGATATTGATAAGGTCCATAATTGTTAGAACAACGAGTATTTAACGTCGGCATTCCGTATGTTTCGTGATATGCACGAACAAGCATATCGGCGCTTGCTTTTGATGCTGAATATGGTGAGTTTGGAGAAATCGGTGTCGTTTCGTAGAAATAACCTGTTTTTCCCAAAGAACCGTAAACTTCGTCCGTTGATACTTGTAAATATCTGTCTATACCTGATTTTTTAGCATTTTGAAGAAGATTTAACGTACCTTTAACATTTGTATCAATAAAGATTTCAGGGCCGGTGATGGAACGATCAACGTGACTTTCTGCTGCAAAGTTAACAATAGTATCAACTTCAGGCATTAAATCAGCAACTAAATTTTTATCGCAAATATCTCCGTGAACAAATGTATAATTCGGATTATCTTTAACATCATCTAAATTTTCAATATTTCCGGCATATGTCAACGCATCAAGGTTAATTACCTTATAATCAGGATATTTATTTAAAATATGTCTAACAAAACAATTTCCAATAAAACCTGCACCGCCTGTAACTAATATTCTTTTCATTCATGTTTCCTTTTTATATTAATATCCCAAAACACATAGCTATACGTGCTTGAGTTTATTTTATATCAGAAAAGCATATTTCGCAAGAATTAATAACGATAATATTTTTGAAAATCTAATTTCTCAATTTCTTCTTTTGTTAAAACATATCCTGTTTTATCTTTCAAGAAATCAATAAGTTTTTGATTACAAACATCGTGGGATTCATTTGCATCGCAAAAATTAATCTGTTCATATTTTTCAAAATCACCGCCTCTATCATATAGAAAAATAAAATACATTAAAGAATAAGTAGGAACAACAGAATCTATATCCAGACAGTTTAAATAAACTTTATTTTCTTTCCCGTACAAGTCAAAAACTCTTTCAAGAATGTAAATTCTTTTTTGGATTTCTTTATTCAAGTTTATCATAAATTCATCAGTAAAATTTATAGGTTTAACATACAAATACAAAATAACAAAAGAAATAGCTACCGTATAAACTTCGATACTGTTTATTTTTAATTTTGTAATCAACCAACCGACAAGGGATAATATAACATTGAATAAATATATTTTTGTCATTAACTTAACGCCGGGGTGTTCAAACGAATATTCCGTAAACTCTTGACCGACAATGATTAATAGAGAAAAAAGAAATATTGAAATAACAACAGAAACAGAAAAAATAATAATTTTTTTTCTTTCTTCATTCTTAGGAGTAAATAAAACCGCAACTAAAATTAACAAAAATATAAGAGCGATAATAGGGAAATTGGATACAAAAACATTAGAAAAATATGAAGATAAATACGAAGGAATAAAATCAATTAAGTCATTTATTGATAATATCCTCGAATCCAACCACCATTGAAAACGAGGAGAAAAAAATGGCAGAAGAGAAAAGAAAACAGTGAAACAATAAAATAACCAATATTTTTTATGATTAATTTTTCCATTAACAAAAAACAAATGTAATAAATAAGTTATTAAAATAGAAGAACAAATTACAAATCGAGAGCATTCAAAAGTTCCACCAAGACAAATTATCAATAGCAATAATACACATTTATGAGCAGTTGAAATTTTAGAATATTCATCTTTAACATAAATTTTTTCAAATTCCATCAATAAGACTAAAGAAAAAATCGGAGAAAACAAATAAGCAAAACTCCAACAATCATCAGCAAGTAACCAAAGGGTATCAGATTTATGCATTAAACCTGCAAAAATAAAGAAAATAAAAAATATCCAAAAAGCAGACAGTGATTTATTTTTAAAATATTTTATAAAATTGCATAAAAATGAAATCTGCAAAAAACACATTACTGCAAATAATACGTAGAAATTAACTGTTGAAAACCATGTTTGAGGGTGAATTTTTAAAAGTTCCGGAATATATCTTGCAAAAGTAGTCCAAAACATAGAAAAAGTATAGAGAGCATGGTCAGATTTCAAAAAAAATTCTATCGTTTTAGGTTCCCAGTACCAATGTAAAACAAGACTATCGCCACGAACAATTAAAGAATGATACATAGGAGCGAAAGTCTTAAAAATTAACAATCCTGCAAATATAAACAATATCAAATTAAAGATAACTGGAAAAATTTTTTTCATAAACAAATTTTATCACAAAATACAAATCACCTAAACAGAAACAACAAGAGAGGTGCGAAAATTGTTGTAATAATACCAACAAAAACTAAAGCCAATGTACTCATAACAACCTGCTTTTCATGTCCTGTTTCGATACATTTTGATGTTGCAATGACATGACTTGCCGCCCCCATCGACAATCCGATTGCAATATCGTTTTTGACCCTTATCCATCTCAAAATTTTATGTCCTGTCAAAGCCCCAAAAATACCCGTCAAAGCAACAAAACAAGCGGTCAATTCAGGAATACCGTTCAAATTCTTTGATATTTCAACTGCAATAGGAGCAGTAACAGACTTTGGCAACATAGACAAAATGACAGTCGTATCAGTATGACAGAATTTACCTATTAAAAAGGTACTTACCAGAGCTAACGTCATTGAAACAAAGAAAGCAGAATAAATTACCCTTTTATTTTTTACAAGCATATTCAAATTCCTGTAAAGCGGGTAGCCCAGAGAAATAGTTGCAGGAATAAGGAGAAAAGTCAACCAAGAAGCAGTTTCATTATAAGTATCATAATCAATATTAAAAATTTTTAAAATAAATATCAAACAAATTCCAGTAATAAGCAGTGGAGGAAAAGGTTTGAACAGTGAAAAATTTTTATATTTTTCGCAAATTTTGAACAATATAACAGTAGAAACTATACCAAAAGGATTAATCATCTCTATTCCTATTTTTAATTTTATATAACCTGAGTAACTTTATACCATACTCGACAAACAAACCTGTACCAACAATGGTTAATGTTGTTGAGAGGAGAACAACAAGACAAATGGAAATTATATTACTTGTTAAAACTGACTTATATAATACAATACCGACAATAAAAGGAACAAAAAGAACAGGCATGTTTTTTAACATAAAATCAACTGCAACACTAACCCAATCTTCTTTTATTATTCCGATAGATAATCCCCATGCAAAAAGTACAAGTCCTAAAATTGCAGGCGGAAGATTTATTTGTGTCACTTTTAAAATAAAAAAACTGACATAATAAATCAAAAACAAAATTGTAATACCTAATATAAATTTAAAAAATTTAATTAACATATTCTTATTATAATACGTACAAAAATTGTAAAACAAATTCATAGAAAGATTATGAATACATTTCGTATTAGCAGATATTAAAGCCAAAAAAAAGCCCTCGAATGAGGGCTGTACTTTAATTAGAGAGAGATAGAGAGAAA
>CAZKAS010000046.1:0-14298 GCA_964550875.1 uncultured Muribaculaceae bacterium
ATTTTATTATACTTGAGGCGTTAGTGTTGCGATTACTTCTTGAATCCAAACAAACAAAAATCTTCTTTAGTTCAGATATAGGATTTTTATCATGTTCGTTAAGTATTAAAAATTATTTACTCGTTAGAATTCCGCAAAAAATCTTACAGATTATTTTTCTTGTTGCAGAATGATTTATAAATAAAAAAGTAAGTTTGTAGAGTGCTTATTGCACAAAATTTAAAGAATGCAAGCCTTGTATGATGTGGGAAATTTTAATTTTCCGCATCAATTAAAGATGACAGAATATAACAATGAATTACGCAAGAGTATACAAAACCAATAGCATAATTGGGAACAATTTTTCGTACATTGTAATGCACATTTACGCAGATATTTCCATAAAAAATATTCTCTAATTATAGAGAATATTTTTTATTTATTTGATTATCATTTACCTACAATTCCGCAAAAAATCTTACAGCTTTATTTATTCTTGTTGCAGGTCGATTTATGAGGTCGTTTTCTTCCTTTGTTAAATATATTATTTTTTTATTCGGAAAAAGTCTTTTTAACATTTTATCATCTGATTTTGAACTTACTACAATTATGTCGGGGTTTAATTTCAGTACATACTCTGCTGAAACAGAAGGATAAAATGCATTCAAATCCTCTGTTACCGATTTTTGTCCTGATGTTTTTATAATATCAGAGATAAACGATTTATTTCCTATTGTAATCAATGGATTTAATTGAATTAAATACAATATTTTCTTTGGCTGTTTTACATTTACTGTTGAAATATCTGTTTTCAAGTCTGAAACTATCTTTTTAGAATTTTCAACCTTTCCTGTTAATTCTCCAAGTGACAGTATTGTGTCATAAATTGAATTAACAGAATTTGTTTTATATATAACTGACTTCGCACCGATTTTATTAAAATTTTGAGCCGCAGAAGCAGCGCCGTCAGCAAGCAATATGTAATCCGGTTTCAATTCTAATATTTTTTCTTTATTTACATAATATGCATTTCCGACTTTTTGTTTCTGTTTTGCTGCCTGAGGATAATTACATTCCGTAGAAACACCAAGCAAATCTTTATCTGCTCCGATTGCGAACATTATCTCTGTCAGTGCAGGTGATAAACTGACAAATGTTTTTGATTCTGCATAATTATTCAGCGCCAATATCACTAATGCACTCATTAAGAATTTTGAGATAAATTTTTTCATTTTCTAACTCCACTTTAAAATCTAATCCAAAAATTTTTTTTAAGTTATTTTGTGTGAAAAATTCTGTTCTTTTGCCTTGTATAACGCCATTTTTAGAAATACCGATATAATAATCACCGTATTTTGCCGTTAAATTTAAGTCATGAGTAATAATAACACAAGATATTCCTTTTTGCGTTAATGATTTCAATATTTCTAAAATTTTGACCTGATTTATTAAATCTAAATTTGATGTCGGTTCATCTAAAAGCAAACAGTCAAACCCTGAAACAAGCGCAACCGCTAAATTTGCAAGTTGCAATTCTCCTGAACTCAAACTCTCTAACATTACATCTTTTCTGTCAGATATTCCAAGCATTTCCAATATCTCTGAAACTTTTTGCTTTTCTTTTTTTGATGTAAACCACTTAAATGAATTGCAATAAAAAGATGATAGAACATACTCAAAAAGAGTTATCCCTGAAGGATATGATACTTTTTGAGGAAGAAAAAATATTTTTTTGAAATCAGATTTAATTTCACAACTATTTACTTGAATTTCTCCCGATATAATTCTCAAAAGAGTAGTCTTGCCCGTACCATTTAAACCTGTTACTATTGTTATTTCAGAATTGTTTATTTCAAAATCGACGTTTTTATATAAAATTTTATTTTCAAAAGAAAAATTGAGTTTTTTAACACTAATCATTAAGCAACCCACCTTTCTTTACAAGAAAATACACAAATACAGGCGCTCCGACAAATGCAGTAACCAATCCTAACGGTACCTGCATTGGATAAACTATAATTCTTGCCACAAAATCCGCAATTAATATAAAACTTGCACCTACTAAAATATTTACAAAAAAAGAATATCTATAATCAGAACCTACAAGCATCTTTGATATTTGAGGAGCAATAATTCCTACAAAACTTAATATCCCTACCGTTAAAACACTCATGCCCGCTAAAATTGAGGAAAGAACGATTAAGATAAATTTATATTTTTTTCTTTGTTCTTTAAAATCAGGCATAAAATCTTCATCTAATCCGAGGAAAATCATTTTGGGCATCATTAATGCCGTAACCAGCATAAAAACAAGCCACAACACTATTAGTGTCAAATCAGAAACACCCGTATTTTCTGATATATTTCCTGTCAAAAGATAACTTAAAACATATATTCTATCAGGATTTGTCAGCATGATAAAAGATATTATTGAACTTGCGAACATATTAACCGACAGTCCTGTTAATATCAACTTAGTCACTGTAAACTTTCCAATACCACAAAAAATAATTACAAAAACTGCAGAAATCAAGGCTCCTACAAATCCAAAAAATGAATACGCAAAGCCACTAAAAAATAATACCGAAAAAACAATACCAAGTCCGGCACCTGCTGAAATTCCTGTTATAAAAGGTTCTGCTAAAGGATTTTTAGAAACGGATTGTAATATCATTCCCGAAAGAGCCAAGCAAGAGCCGGCAACAACTGCTTTTATAACTCTGGGAAACCTCAAAACTTCAAGCAAAACACTATCTGTATCATTGCCTAGATTAAATGATTTTTTTAAAAGCCGAAAGCCAAAACCTTCGTTTCCTGCAAAAGTTGCCAAATACAAAACAAAGCAAAAAACGAATAATAAAAATAATATTATATATAATTTCTTTTTTTTAGACATATTTCCTCAAAAAAAGCCTTGCCGAGAGTGGCAAGGCAATTATAGCATAAATTATAAAGTTTCTTTTGATTTTTCAGGCATATCGTATTTAACAAACATACCAAGTCTAAAGTTAATTTTTGGACGATATAACCTGCCTGCAGCGGTACTTGCAACACCGCAAGCTATTTTTTGATTTAGTAAATTATACATATCTCCTTGCAAATAAAATTTTGCATCTTTCCAAGTAAATAATCTGACAGTTGTTCCGACATTAACATCTACATATCCTGAGAGTTTAGTTGTTCCGATATATCTTTTGTCACCGCCTTCAACACCTACATAAGCAGAAAATCTTTCTGTAGGCGACCAAATTATTGTACCGTTTACTCTGTTTTTTGAAACTAAATCAACTTGTTTATGAGATTCTTTATTTTCCGCATCAGTAAAAGTGTAATTTGCAACTACTTTTATTTTTTCATTCGGAGTCCAAGTAATTTTGCCCTCGTAACCATTCATTTTAACTTTTGCAATATTCATGTACTGAGATGTCCAATCCCCAGGATCGCTAGGATTTAGTCTTGTATATTGAATATAATCTTTGTAACTGCTGTTAAAATATCCAAAATCAAAACTCAATTTGTCGTCAAAGAAACTTTGATTAATTCCGGCATCCCAAGAATTTACACGCTCAGGGTCTAAGTTAGGATTTGAAATTAACATGTAAGGAACTGTACCATAGCGTTGATAAAGAGTAGGATTATTTACATTCATACCCCAACTTCCTCTGAAAGTTGTTTTTGCTCCGTCAATATTCATTGTCGGTAATACTAATGCAGCAGAAGCGTTTGGCATTACATAAGTACCATATTTTGAATTTGACATCATTCTTGCACCGCCACGAATGAATAATTTATCCTTAATATTTATACAATCATTAACATAAACATCGTGTTGTAATGTTCTGCCTTTATCAAGCGTACTGTTAGAATCCCACAATTTATCAGTATATCGGTTTTTAAACCATTCTGTTTCAAAATTGTAGCCTACTGAAATTTTATTCCAATCGAAAATTTGATAATTGTGTTGCGTTCCAAGATTATACCTTAAACCGTCATTGTCAGTTTTTGTATTTGCAGGGCCCCAAGAACCAACTTTTTCATCTTGATAATAATTATAATGTGTTGAATACACTGAAGTTTTCACATCATAATCATATTTATCGTTAACTTGATGTGTCCATGACAATGTGTCAGTAAATTGATGAGTAAGTGAATAATCATCATTTGGAATACCGTTATATTGACTCATTTCAAGATTTTTTCTGCTTCTGTTGTATCTTGAAATATTTCTCAATTCAGCATTCCCATCTAAAAAATGAATACCGTAATTTCCTACAATACTTAAATTATTGTAAGCATTATCTCCATATCTATGCATTTTTTCAGGTCTTGTTCCGTCATCGGTTTTAAACCACGTTAAAGCAGTATAATGATCAAATTTATCTCCCCCACCCATCACTGCAAATCTTTCTTTGAAATAACCGTAACTGCCAAACAAAGACTCTGCTTCTGTTTTGAGTTTTCCGGAACCACGTCTTGTTTGCATTGCAACCATACCGCCTGAAGCCGTATGACCGGCAATAGTTCCATTTGCTCCTCTTATGATTTCTATCCTTTCAATATCATCTGAAAGTAAATAATTACTTAAATTTGTTGTTCTTGCAGTTCCTGTGATTTCGTCAATCCTCGTTCCGTCAACAGTAAACATAACCCTGTCGGAACCTCGAATAATGAGTTTTGACGGTTGCCCCATTCCGCCTGAACCCTGTCCGTATGTCAATCCCATTGTTTGATTTAAAAGTTGTGAAATAATCGGTGAATTTTGATCTTTTATATCTTCCCTCGTAATAATATCAACACTGGCACCAGAGGTTTTTGCGTCTGCAGCATAATTATTTAATGCGTAAATCTGTTTGCCTGTTAAATTCCCATACAAAACTTTTTTGACTTCTTTTTCTTGACCATCATCTCGCATATCGGTTTCAGAAATTGCATAAACAGGCGTACCTGCAAGCAACGCTGCCGACAAAATCGCCGTCATAATCTTACTTTTCATACTCTTCCTTTTCTATTCTGTCCTTGCGTAAGCTACACTGCATAATTCATACAAAGTAACTTCACTAACGGAGAATTTTACAGAATTAAAAATCTCCTGTCTCGAGGTAACCTTTTCGATAAGCATTCCGACTTTAACGGCTGCGGACCAGTGAGGGACTTGCACCCTTCCTTTCCTTATCAGGTAATTTATTATTATAATATTATTTTAAAAGATTTTGTCAAACACTATTGCAGTTATATACATATCACGATATAATATTTTCATTTAGAGAGAAAAGGAGACTTTTATGTGTAAAATTTGTGAAAAAATTAAAGATTATCAGCTTATACTTTTAGCAGTAATCCTTTCCTTAGGATTAATTATTGCTGTTGCGATTGGTACAAAAAATATTACTCAAAAAGGTATATATATGACAGGTTCCGCAGCAGAAACAGTTACTGCCGATTCTGCAACTTGGTCAATTTGTATCAACACAAAAAGTCCAACTCTGGGTGGTGCATATAAACAAATTCAAAAACAAATTCCGATTGTAAAAAAATTCTTACTCGATAACGGTATTGAAGAAAAAGATATTTCTATTGAACCGGCATCATATTGGACTCAAAATAAACGACTTCCAAACGGTAATATAACAGACGATATTGCTGCGTATAATTACTCTCAAAATGTTAAAGTTAAATCTAATGATGTACAAAAAATCAAAAAATTATCTACAGATATTGAATCTCTGAGCGAAAAAGGCATTTTGCTAAATTCACAAAATCCTGAATATCAATATTCAAAACTTGCAGACTTGAAAGTCCAATTACTCGAAAAAGCATCTCAAGATGCAAAACAACGTGCAAATTCAACTCTCAAAGTCAATGGAAACAAAACAGGAAGAATCCTTTCCGTAAAAACCGGTGTATTTCAAATCACTGCCCCTGATTCTTCCAATGTCAGCGATATGGGAATTAATGATTCTTATACAATTGACAAAAAAGTTACCGCAGTTGTAAATGTTACTTATGAGATAAAATAATCGGATTTTAATTCTAAAAAAAAAGACAAGCACCTCAAAATTGGGGTGCTTTTTAATGGGAGATTTTAAAAAATTATTTTAAATTGCCTACTTGAAACATTCCCCGTCCATATTGACTTTCAACTTTATCCCAAATTTTAGAAATTCTTTCATACTTTTCATTATCCTTAAATAAATTTAATTGTGTTAATTCACCGTCTTTTAATCCCCCTAAATAAACACCGGAAGAACGATATAAATTAAATTTTGAATAAATCTGTTCAAATAACTCTATTGCTTTTTTGTTTAATAAATATTCAGCACACGTCGGATTTTCAACGACATCAGTCACAGAAACAATTCTAAAATCTTTTGTTCTCAACATTACAGTTAATTCTGATGTCAATAAATTGTATTTTCTCATTTTTTTGCAAGCATTATGCAAATGCTCCAAAATAGAACTTTTTAAGAAGGATTTTTCATTAGTGACATTTTTAAAGGAAGAGGTTTTTTGTATAGATTTAGGTTTTCTTTCTTCAGATACAATCGGCAAAACATTTTGCCCCTCTAATCCAAGTTTTAATTCCAATCCTCGTTTCCCCATAAAATGAGAAAAAAATTCTTTATCCTTTTTTATAATATCATCAGCCGTATAAATTCCATAACCTTTTAAAAAAGAAACTGTATTTTTGCCTATACCCCAAATCTTTTCAATAGGATAATTTTTAAGTTCCGAACTAATTAAATTTTTAGATATAAAATAATAGAACTGACCACTTTTAGCTTTGTCGGTAGCAATTTTACACAGAATCTTGGAATTTGCAATTCCAACGGAAACAGGTATTCCAACTTCATCTAAAAGTTTTAGATGCAAATATTTTGCAAGTTCTTCATACCCATTTAAGTTATAAAGCTTGTATAATTTTGTAACATCAATAAAAGCTTCATCTATAGAACAAACTTCCACATCAGGAGCAAAATCTTTTAATATTTTTTGTATTCTGGCAGATATTTCGTGATAAGTTTTCATATCGCCCGATAAACAGATAGCATTCGGAAACTCTTTTTTTAACATAAAAAGCGGCATACCCATAGGAATACCAATATTTTTTGCCTCTTTTGAACGAGATATGACACAACCGTCACAATTACTTAAAACACAAACGGGTTTACCTTTTAAGGCAGGATTTTTTAAAATCTCACACGATACAAAAAAATTATTACAATCAGCAAGCGCTAAAATTTTATCCATTTTTATTTTCTCAAATCTAAACTTTTCTTATAATGCCTTTAACAACTCCAAAAATTTCTAATTTTTCCTTCGGATATAAATTGGGATAATTTTTGTTAGCCGGCTCCAGCCAAATATTTCCGTTCTTATTGCGATACGTTTTTAACGTATAACCGTCATCAATGTAAGCAAGAACAATATCTCCATTTTTGCATTCGAAAGTTTTCTTTACGACAACTACATCTCCTTCAAAAATTCCTAATTCAATCATAGAATCTCCGACAACGGTAAATAAAAATGTAGAGGGATTGTCAATGTTAAATTGTTCATCTAATGAAACTCTTTTTTCGACATAATCTTCACCTGACGAAGCAAATCCGGCACGGACATGAGAGAGCATAAGTTTTGCACCAAAAAATTTTTTATTTATTCTAAAACGTTTATTATCCTCAATTATCAAATTTTCTTCTTTTAACTTGTTAAAATATTGCCAGACAGAATTTTTATGCTTAAATCCAAATTCTTCTGCAATAAATTCAAAACTTGGTAAAATTTCTTTCCCGTATTTAGATTTTAATTTTTCAAAAAATTCTTGTTGTTTTTTCGTAAGCATATTTATATTATAGACGATTGTCTATAATAAGTCAATCCTTTATAAAAATTATCGTTATCAGTAACATTCATTGACCTTTTGTATGAACATGTGTTATTTTTTTAAGGTATAAGGAGATTGAGTTTATGAAAAAAATATTATTTTCATTAAGTTTTATGGTTTTATTGTTACAATTTTCGAGTTCAGCGCAAGCATCGCATGGGAAGTATGTTATTCAAGATACGCCGGTAACGTTTTTTGAAAAGAATGTTCAGACGATAGAACAGCGACAAACAGTAGAAGAAAAACAGGAAGTTCAAAAGACGAAGGAAGTTATACAGGAGAAACCGGTAGTTGAACAGAAAGAAACAGTGACGGAAGATACGGAAACACTTACAAAGGAACAAGAAACTTCTGACGTAAAGGAAGCAAAGTCATCAACATCAGACAAAGTGACAGAAGAATTAAAAAGAGAAACCATTTCTAATAAAAAAGAGAAAGAAGTTACGAAAGAAAAGCAAAATTTGAAAAAAAATGGCAATGTTTCATCGTCAACTATCAATGAAAATTTTGCAAAAATTTTTGATGAAAACTTAGACAAAGCAGGATTAATACTTGATAACGCAGATTTAATAGCGGCAAAAGGTTTATTATTAATGTTAAAAGCTGTATCGCAAGACGAAATTGAATATCAGAGTGCAGAAAATACGATAGTAAATGCAGAAAAAGCACTAAATGAAAATGGGAAATTGGAAAATCTTTTTGGTATAAAAGATTCATTATTATTGTTAACAGATGAAAAAATCAAAACGATAGATTTTTCAACGCTTTCTCAAGAGCAAAAATATATGTGGGGACAGGGTTCATATGTTTTACAAGTTGCACAAAACAGATATAAAAATGTATCAAATGACCTATCAACATTTTATAAGCCCATTGCAGACGGAAAAATTTCAGCAAAAAATGTAAAAAAACAATTATCAAAAGCTGAAAAAATTACAGGAAGAATTAAGGATAACGTATTCTTGCAAGAAGTTGCACTTGCGATTGCAACACGTATAAATTCCGAAAATCAGATAAACATTTCTATTGCAGAAAAGGAACAAGTCAGAACAAATCCTAACGGAATAACCTATATTATTGAAAACAGAACGGAAGAAGTTGATACACTTTTTGGAGCAACAATGTCGGATTTTGCTCAAAAAGTTGGTAACAAAGAAGTTTTGAGTAATAATAAAAATACGAACTCCAATGATAAAGAGAGCAAATATTTTGACTTAGTTGCACAAGGTTTAGATAATATTTCAAACAATGTAGAGAATAACAATTTAGTGTTGTCAACAGACGAAACCTTTTATCTGAACAAAATTACAGAAGTATTAACATCAATATCAGAAGAATATTCAGAAATAAATAACGCAGTACAAGATACAATTAAAACAATAAACAAAAACAAAGCATTAAAGAACGTTGCAATTATTGATGTTGAAAAATTACAGGATATACAAAATCAGATAAAGGATAAAAACAAATTGATAGATGTTATTTTGACAAAGATAAATAACATAAATGCAACAAAGGATTAAGAAAAAAAGACCTTTTTAAACTTACACCCTAAAATCAACTTTTTGAGCAGTTTTAGGGTGTAATTTATTGCTTTTTTTTGTAAGTTTTAGAACTTTGTTAAAAAGCAAAATATTTCATGTATAATGTAAAGTTGTGTAACATTTTATAAAAAAAATCGCAAAATTATTTAGGAAGGCGATTTTAGATAGAAGTGTTTGATGAAAGGGTAGCGCATGGATATTAAATTTAATGCAACCGGTAAAATCAATTTAGCAAAATTGAATGAACAGACAGCGACTAAACCGGAAGTTGCAACTCAACAGGAAAGACCTAACTATAATCAAGGTTCCTTGGATAAAATGGCAGCATTTAACCGTTCAATGGTAAAGCAAGTATCATTTGGTGGCTGGAGTCCGGAAAGTGACAAGAATGCGGCAGCGATTAAAGAAATGGTAAAGGTTATAAAAGACCCGACTATCGAAAGAATAGCAGTATCAGGACACCAATCACCTGACGGAGATAGCATAGGTTCTTGCTTTGCTTGCGCATCAATGTTACATCAAGCGACAGGAAAAACAGTTGATTGTTTCATTTTTGGACCATTACCGAAAAGATATGATTATTTAAGAGAAGATTTAAAGGGTGTTAATATTGTAGAAACAAGACCTAATGGTGATGCCAAATTCGCAGATAAAATGGAAGAACGTCACGGGAAGTATGATTTATGTGTTTCCGTAGATGCCTCAAAACCCGGAATGATTGCGCAAGATTATTTTCAAGGAGTATATCAAAAGGCAGACCATAAATTAAAAATAGACCATCACCCATACGAGAAATATGAAGACGGAACAGACAACAACTTTGGAGATATTAATCTTGTTGACCCGTCATGCGGAGCGGCAACACAATTGATGATGCAATTTGCAGAGCCATTAGGAATAGACCCGAAAGAATTGTCAAAGACATTTAATAATGCGGTATATACAGGATTGTTGACAGATACGGGCGGATTAAAATTTTCACAAAATGTTTTACCGTTCACAGATGCTGCAAAACTTATTGAAAACGGAGTAAATAACAGAGAAATGCAACACTTTGCATTAGGAAACACTCCACAATGCGTATTGAATGTACAAAATCTTGCAAACTCAAAAATTCAATATTCAGATAGCGGTAAAATTGCTTATATGATTGAAGATAAGGAAATAGCAGCGGCGAAGAAACAAGCAAAAGCAGAAGGATATTTCCAAGAAGCGAAAGATGCTATAAAGGGAGTAGCAGGTTCAATGCCTGAAATACAAGGTGTAGAAATCGGCTTTAAGGTTAGCCCTTGGAAAGACAAAGCAAGTTTCTCAATCAGAAGTTTACATGCAGACGTAAGTGAATTAGCACGCAGACATGGCGGTGGCGGACACGAAAACGCAGCAGCATTTTCGATTGACCTGAACGGACGTTCAATTGAACAAGCAGTTTTAGAAATTGTTAAAGAAGCTGAAGCAGAAGCAGAAAAGCAAGGCTATTAATCGAGATTATTTATCAAAAAAATAAAGGGAAAGTTAAGACTTTCCCTTTATTTTTTGTAACATGCGTTAACAATTAGTTAAAACAAGGCAATTTCAGAAGTTTATAAGACTTATATAGACATCGAAAGGTGTGTGCAATATGTTTGTTTCAACGGTAACTTCTTTTCAAAATATTCAAAATTATAATAACAATTTCAAAAAAGCCGTAACTTTGCCAATTGAAAAAGGAAAAAAGGAAGGAACAGAAACATTTTCTAATGCGTCAAAAGCGTTGCAATCATACTTTATCGGCGGACAAAACGTTACTTTCGGAGGAACATCAGGTTTCAAGATAAAGAAATTGGAAGACGTACCATGCCCGTGTTGCGGACAAATAATGTTAACACCGCAATCGACAGAAAAGCACGTAAACAGATTAAAGTTAGCAAAAGGTAACAAACTTGCAGATAGACTAATAAATGAAGAGATGCCGATATTAAGAAGCAATGAAAAAGCGGTTGCTTGGATTATTGCAAACACAGTTAAAAACACAGAAATGAATATATCATTAGGAGCAAAGAAAGCTAATGAGAATATGCCGGCAAGATTTAATGAGTATTGTCAAGATGTTTTGATGAATGCGGCAATAATTGCGGAAGAAGATTTTGGAGAAAATTCAAAAGTTTACAAATACTTGATGAAAAAGGCAGAAGAAACAAACAAGCAAGAAAGTTTTTACAGACCTGACATAACGGAAGAATTTGCGCAATTCAAGACAGAAATGTCAGAGGAAGAATATCATAGACTTGAAGATACATTGATGTCCTTACCTTTAGATTATAAAAATGTAACAAGGATAATGGATTTTGCAGTGGAAAATCCGCCGTCAGAGATTGCGAGAAAATTATTGGGACCTTCTTTGGCAACAGCAGAACACGTATTGCCACATTCATTAGGAGGAAGTAATAAGGCATCAAATTTCTTATCAGAATGTGCAGGCTGTAATAACCCCAGAAGCAGTATGCCATATGCAGAATGGTTCAAAATTCACCCAGAGTTTAAAAGAAACGCTCAAGGGTATATTGAACACGTTGAAGGAAGAATTGTAAACGGGGAATTGCCTACTACATACGATTCATATCCAGTAGATATTAGAGAAACATTAACAAATGAATCAGAAGGGCAAATCGTATTAAAAGTTTTGGATAAGGCGAAATTGGTTGAACTTCGAGAAATGAAAAAAGCAGGACAAGAAGTTGACATTCATGCCGAAACTGAGAAAATGGAAAAGGAAGAGAAAGAAGATTAGCTTTCAATTTTTCCGTATATTTTCGTACCGCAGTTAGGGCATATTGAAGGATTATCGACAAGAACTTTCACATTATAGCCGTTTCTTTCGATTAATTTTAATTTACAATTAGGACAAGAGGTAGTTGAAGTTTCAACGTTTAATATGTTGCCTGTATAGACAAATTTCAAACCGGATTTTTTTGCGATGTTATAAGCATTAATCAATATTTCAGGATTTGTTCTTGATTTATTCAACATTTTATAAGAAGGGTGAAAAGCGGAGAGATGAATGGGAATATCGTCAGAAAGATTATTAACAATCCACTCAAATTCTTTTTTCAAGATATCTTCATCATCATTTTCATCAGGAATTAAAAGAGTTGTAAGTTCTAATTCAATATTTGTTTCATTTTTAACATAAATTATAGTATCAAGAACCGGTTGCAAGTGAGCGAGGCAATTTTTTTATAAAAACTTTCCGAAAATCCTTTTAAATCAATGTTTGCAGCATCAATATTCTCAAAAAAAGATTTTCTGTATTCTTTTGAAATATAACCTGCTGTAACAGCAACATTTTTAATATTATTTTGTTTTGCAATTTTAGCGGTTTGAGTTGTGTATTCAAAAGAAATGATAGGGTCATTGTAGGTATAAGCAATACTTTTACAATTATGGAAAATTGCGGTATTAACAATTTGTTCAGGAGTTGCTTTAATCGCATTTTGAGGCTGAAATCCAATTTTTGAAATATTATAATTTTGACAGAAATTACACCCCATATTACAGCCAAACGTGCCGAATGATAATGCTTTTGAAGAAGGATAAAAGTGATAAAGCGGTTTTTTTTCGATAGGGTCAATGGCAAACCCGGAGGAGAAACCGTCCGTTAAGGAAATAATTTTTTTTCCGTTATGCATTCTTGACTTGCAAAAGCCTGCTTGTCCGACAGATAAAGAACATTTTCTGGGACAAATTTCACAGATTAAATTTAAATTGTTATTGTCAGAATTTTGCATATTTTATAGTATAATTATACATATAAATAAAACATGTTTTTTATACAAAGGAGGGAGTATTTTATGACAACAAAAAAGGCAACAGTTGCAGGTCAATTTTATCCTGCAGATGAAACTGAATTAAGAGATGAGATTAATTTATATAATAAAGTTGTACAAAAAGAATGTGATTATTATTCAAGAGCGGTAATCGTACCACATGCCGGACATAAATATTCGGGAGCACTGGCGGCAAAAGGTTATAAACATTTAAGAAATGATTTAGATACAATAATAATATTTGCTCCCAGCCACAGAGTTTATGTAGAAACTTTCGCAGTTTCGACGGCTGACGACTTTGAAACGCCGGTTGGCAATATTGAAGTTAATAAAATAATTAATGATGAAATAAAAGAATTGGGTGGAATTGAAAACGATGAGGCGTTTTTGAATGAACATTCAATCGAAGTTCAACTGCCATTTATTAAATTAAATTTTGAAAATGTTAAAATTGTTCCAATCTTGGTTGGAGGAGCAAACCAACATCAAATTTTTGAAATTATAAATAAATATTGGGATAATGAAAAAATCGGATTTGTTATTTCCTCGGATTTAAGTCATTTTCTGAAGAAAGAAGAAGCTCAAAGAGTTGATTTAGTAACGGCAGATATGATAGAAAACAATATCTATGAAAATTTATTACCGGAACAGGCATGCGGATATAAAGCAATTGCAGGTTTATTGGAATTTTCAAAATCAAAAAATTATTCTTTAATAAGAGCAGGAGTTACGGATTCGTCAGAAGTTACAAAAGACCCGTCAAGTGTAGTCGGATATGGAGCTTGGTATCTTGCGGAAGAAGAAAAAACGAAATTTTTGAGCACTAATTTCCAAGAAGTATTACGCAAACTTGCTGTTTTGAGCATAAAATTTCAATTAGAAGGAAAGAATTTTAGAGTTGAAAATTGCCCAAGAGCCCTTGAAACAAGACTTGCATCATTTGTAACATTGATGGAAGGTGGCATTTTAAGAGGTTGCATAGGTTCAATAGTTGCTCATCAACCGTTAATAGTCGATGTTTGTTTAAATGCTAGAAATGCGGCATTTAAAGATCCCCGATTTACTCCTGTTCAAGCTAATGAATTTG
>CAZKAS010000047.1:0-13601 GCA_964550875.1 uncultured Muribaculaceae bacterium
AGAGTTTTTACAAAAATGTAACTAATTGATTGACATGTACAGTAATGACAGTAACCGCAAGACTTTATTCAATATTCGTCACTACGAGGAATTTATTTTTTACAGAAATTATTTCTTTCAATTTTGAATTGAAAGTTTTTACTTCTCTTCCCATTATCAGGTATCAGACAACCGACTTCAAGACATAAATTCTCTTCTCTTCTATTCTATTAGCAGAGCCTATCCCCATTGATTTTCCCTGTCAAGAAATTCAAATTTACATTTCTTCATGCTTATTCAAAACTTCAACTCGCAACCAAGCAAATTTCTGTTCCCCGCATTTTGAAACTTTTTCTAAACATGCCCTTTAATCAAGAAATTTCTACTAATTTACTTCTCCAAAATATTTGCTCCTAAACATTCTCTGAAACACAATAAAAACAAGCATTCTTTTTATGATAAATTATGTAAATATGCTTGATTTTAAAGTTTTTATAATGGATAATTTAATAAGCATATACTATATTAATTAATATGAAAAATAAGCAACTAACCACAGTATGAAGGAGAACTTATATGGCCATTCAAAAAACCATTGACTTTTCGGCTATCGATAAGATTCTTGAAACTTATGAATACAAGAAATCTAACCTTATCGCTATCTTGCAGAAAATTCAAGAAATTTATCGCTATCTTCCGCTTGATGCTTTAACATATGTCGGAACGAAAATTGAAGAATTGTCACCAGCAACAGTTTATGGTGTTGCCACTTTTTACGCTCAATTTAGCCTTGACCCTAAAGGCAAATATGAAATAAAATTGTGTGACGGTACTGCTTGCCACGTTAGAGGCTCAATGCCTGTTTTGGAAGCAGTTAGAGGAAAACTCGGACTTACTTCCGAAAAATCAACTACTGATGACGGTATGTTCTCTCTGGAAACCGTCAGTTGCTTGGGCGCTTGCGGTTTGGCTCCGGTAATCGTCATTAACGATAAAGTTTATCCCAAAATGACCGCAGACGCTGTCAGAGTAGCTCTTGACGAAGTCATTAAACAGGACAAGGAGGCTTAAGATGACTAAAACTCTAGATATTAATATTCAACAAGAACAAGTTAAAGCAAAAGAAGTCATCAAATCTCAAGGCCTTAGAGTCCTTGTTTGCTCTGGTACCGGCTGTATTGCAAACGGTTCCATGGACGTTATAGAAAAATTTAAAGAATTGGGCGCCAATGTTTCAACACTTACAACTCACGACAAAATGACCGTCGTTCCTACCGGTTGCCACGGTTTTTGCGAACAAGGCGTTTTGGTCGTTCTTCCCGATTTGCACACAACTTATGTTAAAGTTCATCTTGAAGATGTTGAAGAAATTTTTAATGAACACATCATTGCAGGACGCCCCGTAGAAAGATTATTGTACACGGATCCGGCTACCGGCGCTAAAATCGCCAAAACAGAAGAAATTAACTTCTATGCAAAACAAACCAGAACTGCTCTCGCAAATTGCGGTGAAATTAATGCGGAATGTCTCGACGAAGCAGTTTCTGTCGGTGCTTATCAAGCGTTGGCAAAAGTTTTGGAAATAAATGACCCCGATGCCGTTATTACTGAAATCGAAAATTCAGGATTAAGAGGCAGAGGCGGCGGAGGATTTCCAACAGGCAAAAAGTGGCGCTCCGTATCAAAACATAAAGGCGGAAAATCTTATGTAATTTGTAACGGCGATGAAGGTGATCCCGGTGCATTTATGGACAGATCCGTTATGGAAGGAGATCCTCACAAACTATTGGAAGGTATGGCTATCGCTGCTTTCGCTATAGGCTCAGATGAAGGCTATATCTACGTTCGTGCTGAATATCCGCTCGCTATCAGAAGACTTAGAATTGCTATAAAAGACGCAGAAGAAAGACATCTACTCGGTGATAATATTTTTGGAACAGATTTTTCTTTCCATATTCATATTAAAGAAGGTGCAGGAGCTTTTGTTTGTGGAGAATCTTCCGCTTTAATCGCTTCTATCGAAGGCGAAAGAGGTATGCCTCGCCCCAAAAATATTCACATGGCAGAAAAAGGTCTGTTCATGCGCCCAACCCTTCTAAACAATGTCGAAACTTTCGCTAATGTTCCGCTAATTATAACTAACGGTGCCGATTGGTTCAGCAAAATGGGAACTGAAACTTCAAAAGGTACAAAAACTTTCGCATTAACAGGTGAAGTCAATAATACAGGTTTAGTCGAAGTTCCTATGGATATGACTCTTCGTCAAATTATCTTTGATATCGGCGGTGGCATTAGAAACGGTAAAAAATTTAAAGCCGTTCAAATCGGTGGCCCCTCCGGTGGCTGCTTAACTGAAGAACACCTCGATTTGCCAATGGATTATGACAGCCTTTCTAAAGCAGGAGCAATGGTCGGCTCCGGCGGTCTGGTCGTTATGAACGAAGATACTTGTATCGTTGAAGTCGCAAGATTCTTTATGAACTTTACCCAACACGAATCCTGCGGAAAATGTATCCCTTGCAGAGAAGGTACTAAAAATATGTTAGCAATTTTACAAAAAATCGTTGACGGAAAAGGTACAATGGAAGATTTGGATACATTGGAAAAACTTGCAAATACTATCAAAGCAGGTTCTTTATGCGGACTTGGTAAATCCGCTCCTAATCCGGTTTTATCAACTATTAAACAATTTAGAGATGAATATATCGCTCACATCGTTGATAAAAAATGTCCGGCCGGCGTCTGCTCCGCTATGAAAAAATTTGAAATTGACCCCGAAAAATGTAAGGGCTGCTCAAAATGTGCGAGAAATTGTCCTGTCGGAGCTATTGAAGGAGAAATTAAATCTCCTTTCAAAATCAATCAGGATAAATGTATTAAA
The DNA here is from genome assembly GCA_964550875.1 of uncultured Muribaculaceae bacterium. Lineage (GTDB taxonomy): Bacteria > Cyanobacteriota > Vampirovibrionia > Gastranaerophilales > Gastranaerophilaceae > RUG841. The sequence goes on from CAZKAS010000047.1 coordinate 2,861, forward strand.
TGCGGTGCTTGTATAAGTAACTGCCCGTTTAAAGCAATAAACAAGGCATAAGGAAAATAAATTATGGGTAAAATGATTATAAATGGTAAAGAATGTGAATTCTCTAACGAAAGAAACGTTCTTGACGTAATTAGAAAAAATGGATTTAATGTCCCTACTTTCTGTTATAGACCGGATTTAAAAAAAGATTTCGGTGCGTGCAGAATGTGCGTCGTTGAGGTAGAAGGAAGAGGTATCCAAACTTCTTGCACGATGCCTCCTCGTGACGGCCTAGTAATTAAAACAAATACTAAAAAAACAAGAGAAATTAGAAAATCTATACTGGAATTGTTATTGGCTAACCACGACAGAGAATGTACTTCTTGTTCAAAGTCCGGTATGTGCGAATTACAACAATACGCTGAAGAATACGGTATAAAAGATGAAGATATTAAAAAATATGTTCAGAAAAAAGACTTTTTGCCAATAGATAACTCCTCTGAAGCAATCGTAAGAGATAATAACAAATGTATCTTATGCGGTGCGTGCGTTCGTGCTTGCGAAGAACATCAAGGATTAGGCGTTTTAGGGTTTGCAAACAGAGGTAGCTCCTCTCTCGTTCAACCAATGGCAGGCAAATGTCTTGCTGATACAGACTGTGTAAGTTGCGGTCAATGCGTTGCCGTCTGCCCTACAGGCGCTTTAACAATTAAATCTCATACGGAACAAGTTTGGGAAGAAATTATTACCCCGAACAAAAAAGTTGTCGTTCAATTTGCGCCTGCTGTTCGTGTTGCAATCGGTGAAATGTTCGGTTTAGATGCAGGTGTAAATATGACGGAAAAACTTCATGCTGCATTGAGAGCAATAGGTTTTGATTTAGTATTTGATACCAATTTCTCTGCCGATTTGACTATTATGGAAGAAAGTTATGAGTTCATAAACAGACTTCAAAAAGGTGAAAAATTGCCTTTGTTTACTTCCTGCTGTCCGGGTTGGGTAAAATTTTTGGAATTTCAACACCCTGATATGTTAGACCATCTATCCAGTTGCAAATCTCCACAAGGTATGATGGGCGCTATTATAAGAGAATTTATTCCTAAATATTATCCTGAAATTAATTCAGAAAACCTCGTCAGCGTTTCAATTATGCCTTGTACAGGTAAAAAAGCTGAAATCAAAAGAGATGAATTTAAACGTCCTGATGGCTCTTACGAAATAGACTACGTTCTTACTACTCAAGAAATTGCCAAAATGATTAAATCTGCAGGAATTGATTTGAAAAATATTCAAGGTGAAAAAGCAGATTCTCCTTTTGGTCAATATTCAGGCGCTGCAACTATTTTCGGAGTTTCCGGCGGTGTCGCAGAAGCCGCTGCAAGAACTGCTTATGAAGTTGTTACCGGTGAAGAATTGAAAGACGTCGTTATTACAGAAATGAGAGGCACCAACAGAGTTAAAACGGTTGAACTTAAATTAAAAGATACTCCAATTAAAGTTAAAATCGTTAATACACTAAGAGAAGCCGAAAAATGTATACGTGAAATAAAAGAAGGTAAAGCCGATTATCAATTACTTGAAGTTATGGCTTGCCCGGGCGGCTGCATAAACGGCGGCGGTCAACCTATTAGTTGTAACGATTCTTCTGTCAAAGAAAAACGTGCAGAAGGTCTTTACTCCGACGATGCAAACCTTTCAGTAAGACGCTCTCACAAAAATCCTGATATTATTAAACTTTATGAAACAGAACTTGAAAAAACAGGTTCTCATAAAGCGCACGAACTTCTTCATACAACGTATGCGGATAAATTTACCGGTTCTTACAAAGACGTTAAGTAACAACTAATAATATTACTTTAAAGCAGACTTCAAAACGAAGTCTGCTTTTTATTTCTATTTCTCATACTGATACGTATCTTGCAACCTGACACCTTTAGCTCTTGGCTTTCCAAGTTTCTGCATCTTATTCTGCATTTTTATATTTTTATCTGAAAACATTTTTTGAAAATTTTGAATTGTTGTATCACTCGCCATTGAAGGATTTTTCTCAATAAATTCATCTAAAATTTCTCGTCCTTCAACTAATCTCCTTTGATCAAAATATATTGTTAACAATCCTGATAAGGCAGATTTCTCTGATGAATTTACTTTTAAGATTTTTTTGTATGTAACTATCTGCATATCTTTATCATTCATATTCCTGTATGCTTTGACCAAACGATAATAAATATCCGTACTTTCCCTTATCGTTAATGCTTTATTATATGAATCAACAGCCTTACCATATTCGCCCGCTGCCATATACTCATCTCCCAAATCAACGTAACTGTTTACGTCATTCGGTACTCTTTTTGCTATATCTTTTAATTCCGCCTCTTTAGCTCTTCTTATATCTTCCATCGACGGTTGTTTTAAGTATGTTTGATACAACATTCTCGCTGTATTTTTATCCCTTTGCGTTAAATGTGCAACTGGTCTTCGAGCCCCTTGCGCCATTACATCTCCCTGATATGGACTATGTCCGGAAATTCCTATCGAATGCCCTATCTCATGCAACATTGCATGATATACCCACTCTTTTGAGAGAGGTTTTCCGTCTGGAGAATATGTCCGCAATGAAATATTTGAGCCTGTTATCGTCGTTCCATTATATTTATTGGCGCAATTTCCACCCTCTTGCTGTCCCTCTTGGCTAGTCATCTTTATAAAGGTTACAATATCATCTGCATCATTTCTATTTCCTGAAAAACTGAAAATTACATATGTTCCGCCAATCGCTGATTGCCACTCTTTATACGCTTCTTGCATCAATGGTTTATAAATAGCATCATTCTCTATATAAACTCTGGTTACGCCTCTGTTTCTTGTATATTTTTGACCGCCTCGATATGCATTCTTTATGTACTCTGTCGCTGTGATTTTTGGCTCTTGTGTTTGTGAATATGAACTCTCGCTCCTCTCTTCAGGTTTATTTACAGATTTTACAACCTTGTCAGAGTTCTGCTTCGCATAAAAACTATCTATCTGTTTTATCCCCTGTTCGGCATATTTCGCCGCTTGCGACTTTGGAGCTATCCTTATTATCTGCTCATATTCCCTCTTCGCCGCTACGTAATTCTTTTCTCCCTTTATGTATGCCTGACTTAACATATAACGAGCATTTACGTCATAATAACTCGATTTTATCGCTTTTCTGAAATAACTCCGAGCTAAATTGTAATTTCCCTCATTGTACGCTTCCATTCCAGCTTCGTACGCTGTCTTTGCATAAACCGGTGCCAATGAAAACATAAACAACAATACTACTAAAATTTTTTTCTTAAAATTCTTATCCATATAAAAAGTTTATCATTTTTTATTTTCATTAGCAACATTAAATAAAGAACTCTATCTCCATAAAAATAATAGATAGTTTTAATAAAACTATCTATTATAATATTATTAATTTTCCTTTCTCTATACAGCCTGTTTTTCCATCATTTTCAAGTATTTTTTACGTGCCTTTTCATCTTTTTGAAAAATAAATACATACTCATGTTGGAATATATAAAATCCGCCGGCTAATGCTCTATATCTCCATAGATTTGCCGTTTTCCCTTTCGCCCTCTCGTTACCTTGAATATCTTTAACGATAACTGCTTTGGGGATAAATCCGGCTTTTTCCATTCTTTGCTCACAGAAAAATGATAAAAATTCACATCTTCCGTTTTTATATTCATCTCCTATAATAAGTGCCGCAAAACGTCCGTCTTCTAACATATCATAAGCATTTTGTGCAACTTTTTCAAACATATTGTAAAATTCTTCCGGCGATGAACAATTTGACAAATCTTCTTTCCTGTCTGAAAATTTGATAATATCATCATACGGTGGGTGAAGAACTACAAATTGCGCTTTTTCCTCTCCCATAATCTCCAAACGGGCTTGTATCTTGTCTTTTATTTCTTCTGATGCAGAATCACCAGCGATTATGTTTACATCTGTTACCAACTCTTTCGGCGTAAATTTCTCTGAAACATGCTTCGCAAGTTCCGGTTTTAATTCTACTCCGATACATCTTCTTCCCATTTTTAATGCTTCTATTGCCGACGTTCCTGAGCCAAAAAATAAATCCAAAACTACATCTTTTTTCTTCGTATATCTTTCAAAAAATTGCTCCGCCAACTGAGGAATGTAATTTCCATGATACTCGTTTGAATGTCTGTCCGACTTGTCCCTTGAGGGAAATAACCACAATGTATCAGTCTTTACATTTGAATAATTCTTCCAGTTATTCAAATCTATGTCGTTGTACGGTTTGCATTTTTTTATGGGATTTTCTGCAACCCGTAAATCCGCCTCTTGCTGCGGTATTTCAACTACTTTTAAATTTGAACGTCTTGCCATTCCAATTCCCCCTATGCTATTTTCATAGTAGAAGTATATTGGATTTTGTTAATTTTTGTATCCTTTAAATTGAGTATTTTATTTGTTGTTTAACAATTTGTTGTTGAACAATTCGTTGCCGTCTTACTTTTTACACTTCAAATTTATAAGTACGTCAACCAACATCGGATCCCATTTTATATTGGACTCTTCTCGCATTATCTCTAATGCTTTTTCAACATTCATTGCCTTTCTGTAACTCCTATCCGTCGTCAACGCACAATATGCATCTGCTATTGCTATAATCCTTGAACCTAACGGTATGCTTTGTCCGCTCAAGCCTTCTCGTCCGGTACCGTTCCAACGTTCTTTATGATAATGAATATATGGAATTACTTCTGCCATAAAGTTTATACTCATCAGCAAATTTACACCTATATTCGGGTGGTTGTACAATTTTGCCCATTCTTCCTTCGTTAAATCGCCCTTTTTATCAAAAATTTCAATAGGTAATGTGATTTTTCCGATATTTCTCAAAAGTGCCGCATAATATACCAAATCTTTTGTCTTTTCATTCAAGCCAAGTTCTGAACATATATCAACCGATAACTCCGCTACTGCTCTTGAATAATTTTGTTTGAAATGACTCCTTGAATCAACCGCTCTTGCAAGATTTTCAACAAATGCTTGCTGTTCATCTCCCAGATCACCAATTAATGCCGTTATCTCTGCTCTTAAATGTTGCAAATCCGTTACTGTAGAAAATTCATCATTTATTAACTTCTCTGCCTCTTCCGCTTCCTTCTGGAATGCCATTGAAGTTGCAAATAAATCTGCCGTAATTTCACACATATTTACAAAATTCGGATCTAATTCTCGCTCATCATAATTCTGAATTACTATAACGCCTACACAATCCAATGAACTCTTCATCGGAACAGAAAGACTATATACTGCCTTATCTTCATCTATTTCCTTTATCGGCTGCAAATTCTGAATTTGCTCTCTATTAAGTTCTATCGTTTTGCATGTCTTATACGTTTCTACCGCTATGGATTTATCTTCAAAATTATAGCCTATATTCTTTGAATACAAATCTCCGTCAATCTTTACGGAAGTTCCGACTAAAAGCAAATCATTTCCTGCGTTAGAAAAACCTCCCGCATTATCCCTTGTCAAATAAATATGACAAGCATCAACCGCCGACATCTCTTTTATCGTCTTTGCAATTGAACTGTATATTATATAATCTTCCTTACTGTTAAAACCTAATATCGTTAACGTCTTATCTTTTGAATATATCGATATAAGCTCGTTTAATTGATTTTTCAGTCCAGAAACTTTATCCGTTTCCTTTTCACTAATCTTTTTCGCTAAATCATCTGAAATAAGATGCTCTGACAAAAAATCACCTAAATTTAATGCGAAAATCTCTTCTAACGGATCTGTATCTATTAAATCTGCACTTTGCGAAAATAATGATGCGCCTTCTTCTTTTTTGTATTCCATGTGTTCTTTATCTTCTTTCTTCGCCATACTACAGGCTACTCTCTCTACTATTATTTTCGACATGCTTTTTAAAAACTTTACCCTTTTTACAAAACTTTATACATTTAGCCGATTTTCAAAAATCATGTCAACTCCTCTCTCGCAAAATGTTTCAGGAGTTTTTTATATATTATTAATGTAACAGAATGTAACAAACAAATCAAGTCATTAAAGTTTTCTTTCAATTATACCGATATAACTTATGTAAGGTAAGTGAAATAAGTAAGTAAAATGATTAATTTTTCAGGTATCGCTAACAAATCAAATCTTTTTGCATTAACAACTAATTCAAAATCGAAAGATAAAAATGTTGCTACTGCCGAAATTAAATCAAATGTCATTTCTTACAATAATTACGAACTTTCCAATAATATTGCGGCAATGAAATCTCAAATTGAACAAGATAATATCAAATTCAATGATAATTTCTTAAACAACATTCAATACTTAAATGCCCATGCGGCAATGGGTATGCATAAATCTGCAGACAAAAATATTTTTGTTTCTGCTGATGCATTCAAAAAAGAACCGACTGAATTTTTGAAGTCTGCTTCTTTGAGCCAAAAACTTGAATATATCGACAATATGACTGATGATGTTACAAAGGGGCTTGTTTCGATTTCAGCGCAATACAACTCTAAACTTAATGCGTTGTATGCTTAAACAAAATTTTTAATTTCTTACATTTCTTACATTTCTTACTTACAATTAAGGTGGCTTTAGTCCATCTTTTTTTTACCATTTTAAAATCCAATGATTACAAGGATTTTCGATATATAACATTTTTACTGAGATTATTTTCTCGAATAAAATTAACGGTAGAAATTAATGATGTTTTATCATCGAAAAGGTTTTCGTCTATTTCTATATTTGATTCCTTCAATAAGCATTGCGCAAAACTAAAATATTCAAAATTAAAATCATCATAGTTTGCCTTTTTTTTCATATATTTTAAAAGATACAATATGTGAGGAGAAATACCGTTTGCTCCATTTTTTTGGATATACTGCATTTCAATATCCGCAACTATATTTTTAACTCCAATTTCTCTCATTTTATCAAAAAAATTATCTATAAACTCTATCTTATCATTTTTTCCGGGTATCAAGAGATATTTGATTTTCAAAATACTTTTCTCTGTTTGACAAGAAGCGTATTTCTTTATACTTTTTATAACCGTATCAAATTTATCGGTTAACTTTACACTCTTATAAACATCTTTATCCGGTGAATCCAAAGAAATACAAACAAGTGTATTTCCATTTTCCATTGCAGTACAAATTTCTTTACTGAACTTTATTGCGGAAGTATTTATTTTTATTTCTGCATCATTTTCTACAAAAACATTAAGAATTTCTCCAAAATGCTCCATCAAGGTCGGTTCTCCTCCTTGAAAAATCACCAATCCGCCCTTTTTGAAATATTTTTTCTCAATTAATTTTTGAACTATCGGATATGTATCATAAAATTTTGAGTTATAAAAATAGTTATCCCCGCAATATATACAATTTGAATTACAAAGTTTACTTTGGTTAAACATTATCCAAGAAATATACTTTTCATATTCTCCAACTTCTTGCTCTCTTAGATACAAACAGCCTTCACATTCCGGCAATGTTTTTTCTATTTGATTTAGATAATGTTCCTTTTTTATCTCAAAAATTTTTTCCCAATCTAAATTCTCGCCCTTATATGGTTTTTTTATTATAGGCATTCCCAGATTATTATGGTGCATTATACAGCAATCATAAAGAACATCAAATTCAAATGATAAACCATGTTCCATTAAATCACATCTTAAAACCATAAAAACCTACTTTCTTTATAAAAAACAAATTAGCATAAAAATAAGCAGATATAAACTTAAATAGAATTTATGTCTATAAAAAAGACGGATTTGAAATCCGTCCCATAAATTTAACATTTTGCTACTTTTCTTCAAGATACTTCGCATCTTTAACCTTAAGCGCAAAATATGGAATTTCACCGTCTTTTGCTCGAATAAACAATACAAACGGTTTATTAAAATAATAAAGTCTTTGATGTCCGTGCGGTCTTAACGCTGTCGTCCTAACACCCATAATCGCTTCGTTCTTGATTTTCGAACCCGTATTATCCAAACTAAAATCAATTACTTCAAGTGCCGTATCAATTACTACATTACTGTCAACAATTTTTTTCCCTGTTAATTCTGTATAATTTGTTGTCTTTGACAATTTTATGAATGGAACTATAAGTTTTGAATTTTTATCAAACGGCAAAGATTTATTTTGTGTCAATTTATTCGCATAAAAATCATCCCAAATCTTTAAAACAGGCTCTTCTGATGTTGTGGTCATAAGTATAATTTCATCACCTGTTTTGGTTAAAAGTTTAACTGCATAATTATCTTTATCTTCATAATAAACAGGAACAACTTGCGATGCATACTTCTTTTGACTGCTTGTAACTCCAAACATTTTATATGCTTCTTTTGAAATATCCTCTGTTATGAATGGAGCTGGAGCAAGTTCATCAAAAACCTTTGCAAAGAATATATCTTTCTTAAACATACAATACAAAACTTTATGAACACCATCATCTCGCTTCAACCAGTTAATTTTATCCAGTAATTGACTTTTTTCCTTAAATTGCTTTTTTATTGATTTTTCAATCGTCTTTTTGGTTTTAACAGTTTGAGGCGCAACCGTTTTGTAGTAATCTTTTGAAGATAACTCATTTTCGGTCAATCTTCTCTCATTCAAATAATCAAGAATTTTGGGATTTTCTCCTACAAACGAAACTTCATGCCCTACAACTTTATCAGAAAAATCATTCCAAACTAACTGAAATGCTGGCGTGAAAATATCTTCAAATTGTTTGTATTCCGCAGTTTTGAACGATTTTTCGACCTTTTCCCCTTTTACAGGAAACGCCTCTGCTCTACTACAATCACTCAATCTGTTTGTAATCATTAAAAGTAACAAGCCCGAAAATAATACGGAAATAAACGTAAATATTGTTTTTTTCATAATATCTCCTTTTAAGGTTAAAACCACGATACAACTGATTTTGATTTGTGGCGATTATGGATACCGGTTTTATAATATTGTCTGAAGTTTTTATTTAAATCCTCATTCACTCGATTAATTTCTTTTTCAACCATAAGACGGATTTCTTCCATTTGCTCTTCATTTGCATCAGCAGGAACTTCAATGGGCTCTCCATATAACGCAACCGATTGAGAATAAAGAATCGGTATTTGCAATTTATCCCACGATTTTACTGTAATTGTGAACCAATCAGTAGTTTTCCAAGCCATTGGAACAATTTTAGCACCGCCTAATTTTGCAATTTCTACACAACCTTTTTTAACAACGCCAACAGGGCCTCTTGGACCGTCAACTGCCAAATATGCAGATGCTCCGTTTTTAACTTTATCAATCATTTCTAATGCTGCCGTAGCTCCTCCACGTTTTGAAGAACCACGAATTGCATTAATTCCGACTCTACCACCCGCTTCAGCTACAATATCACCATCTCTGGATCCACTAATCATATAATATACATTTTCTCTGTTCAAAATCGCATATGACCCACATAACTGAGAATGCCAACTCGCAAAAACATATTTGCTCCCGTCTGACATGTTTGGGTGATTAACATTTTTAAAAACTACAAGGTATGAATTGACAAGAAATAATAATTGCCCTAAAAAAGAACTTACCCTTGATATAATATACTTTTTTAACGACTCGTTTTTATCTCTTTTTCTTGCCATATTTCCCTCTTTACTAATAAAAAAGCGGCAAGGCATAACTGTCTTGCCGCAAAAATTTACTGAACTATGCGTTCAAATATGTCTTTACTTCGTTGGGAAGATTCTTTGCATCTAACTTGATGCCAGGTCCCATCGTTGTAGTTAAGTAAACTGATTTGAGATATGTTCCCTTTGCAGCAGCCGGCTTCGCCTTTATAATTGCTTCTGCAAAAGTTACAAAGTTTTTCATCAAATCTTCAGTCGTAAATTGCGCTTTTCCTACAGGACAGTGAATCATACCTTGCTTATCCGCACGGAATTCAACTTTACCTGCCTTCGCATCTTGAACAGCCTTTGCTACGTCCATCGTAACAGTACCTGTCTTCGGGTTTGGCATTAAGCCCTTCGGTCCCAAAACACGACCTAATTTACCTAACATAGGCATGCAATCCGGAGTCGCAATCAATGTGTCAAATTCAAACCAACCGCCTGAAATTTTTTCAATGATTTCTTCTGCTCCTGCTTCGTCTGCTCCTGCATCTTTCGCTTCGTTTACCTTTGCTCCCTTTGCTATGACGCAAACACGAACTGTCTTTCCTAATCCTGCCGGAAGTACTACCGTACTTCTGATTTGTTGGTCAGCGTGCTTTACATCAATACCTAAGCGCATGTGACATTCAACCGTTTCGTTGAATTTGGAAACTTCTGCCGATACCTTTTGAAGCATCTTTATCGCTTCAATCGCTGATGAAGGTTGTACAAAGTCTTGCATTAACTCTTGTATTTTTTGTTGTTTTTTTGTTAATTTTGACATTTTAATCTCCTTTCGCGGTACAAACGGGAGTCACCCCTTCCGCTTATTAATCAACTACGGTTACACCCATTGCCTTGCAAGAGCCTTTAATCATTTCTACTGCAGCATCAAGTGTCGTCGCATTTAAGTCGTCCATCTTGATTTTTGCAATGTCTTCGAGTTGTGCTCTCGTAATTTGTCCAACTTTTACCTTGTTGGGTGTCGCAGAACCGCTTTGAAGGTTGATTGCTTTTTTAATAAGAACTGCTGCCGGTGGTGATTTCGTTACAAATGTGAATGATCTGTCTTCGTAAACA
>CAZKAS010000048.1:0-13334 GCA_964550875.1 uncultured Muribaculaceae bacterium
TAACTATTCAAAAAGTTCTAAAACTCTAAAATTGAGAACTTTGTCGAAAAAATAAGTTTAAAAAAATATAAATAAATACATTCTGGGGTCAAAAAGACCTCAGAATTTTTATTTTTGTACCATTAAAAATCAAAATCAAATATCTCTCTTCGTTCAAAATATGACATGATTTTAAGAAAGTACTTCGCAAATTGCTGATTTGAATTGCATTTTGAACATTTAAAAAATAATCCCGTTTTGCTCGGAAAAATCTCTAAAATTATTAAAATTATTGAGTAATTTTAGATTTTAAATCCGTATAAATTACCATATCTAAACAATAAAATTTAAACTAAAATCCAATAAAATCAATTTATACTATATTTAAAATTTATTTATGATTTATGTCAATAAACTATTGCGAGCATTGGGGGAAAGTCGGTATTTCAAGCCCGATAAAGCTTTCTCGGATAAAATATTTGTATCGGGAAATAAAAAATGGCTTGCAGGAATTTTGCCGTCAGAATTATTACAAAGAAGTGTAAAAGAAGCAATTGCAACTCTTTTAACAATTCATCAAGGCAACAAATTTTTCAAAAAAATTCCGCAAAAAATCCATACTCCTCAATACGGCGATAAATGGGGAAGACTCGCAAATTACATTGAAATTAACAATCGTGTAATTGCGGAAATGACCTATAATCAATGTAAAAATGGTATTTTAAGTACAATTAAGCTTCTCCCCGCAATTCCTCCGTCAGCAAAAAGTTGGGCAAATTGCATAATTCTTTCTCAAATTTTTCCCAATATTTACGGCGACGGCTTTAATAAACCGCCTCACGTAGAAAATTCGCTTTACGGAATAAAACTGAATTGCGGATACAGCCAAAATATAATTGACTTTGACATTATAAAAAAAATCTCACCTATTGAACAGTTTAAAGCTTTCAATAATTTAGCTAATTTCCACGGTTTAAAAACAGGTTTTCGGACGGTAATTTCCGCCGACCAAATAAAAATCGCCATACCTAACAAAAAAGATGAAAATTTTAACTGGAAAAATTATGAACATCAGGAACTTTTCATAAAAGAACACGTAAAACTTATAAATACAGGGTTTGAATGTATATTCATTGACTCCGCAAAACATATCGGTGGTTACGACATGAGTAATTATACAGGTGTCGGAGCATTACCTGATTACGGACAAATGCAATATATTCTCCACGAAATTCGCTCTCGCTCTAAAAAAACGACTTTAAGTTTTGTTGGAGAAAAAAGTTCAGGCGATTTTTCCAGATATAAAAACCTCGGATTGACTGCAGGCACTGGCTTTATCCCTCCTGATGATTATGAAAGTGTCAAAAACTTTTCAATAAAATTCAAATATTCAAGAGATTATGCTCCAGGAGTTGAAGTTTCAAACGACAATGATGAAGGAGGTCGAAGTTATGAGCACAGACTTCAAAGAATTAATAATGTACTCTTTGCTTATGAATTTCCCAGTGACAAACTTCCAAGTTTTATGCAAATGGAAGACCTGTTTCCTTTGAGATACGATACAAATACTCATCATTTAATGATGACAAATCCTTCATTTTCTCAAGACAACACTCCGCTAAGTCATTGGGAAAATCTTTTTGCAAAAGAAGACGGAAGAAAATACAATCTTTGTGTTGCAAAACTGTTTGGACATTCCGTTAATTTGTAAATTGATTTCTAAAAACTTTATCTAAATGATAAATATTTAATGAGTCTTTCGGAAATTTTATGAGGATCTGCTGTATAATTTACATCGTCTTGTTTTCCTGTTATTTCACAAATTTTCTCGAAAATATATGTGATGTTTTTTATTGATTTACCTTCTTTTATTAAATCGGTTAAAATAGTTTTTAAGTCCCAAACCGGAAGAATGTTAGACAAATTCCTGACGAGATAAGCATTTTCTCTTTTAACACTTTCAATATATTTTTCAGTCATTCTGTTGGAAAAAATTTCTGAAATATGCTCTATACAAGCCATTTCAAAATTTTGGAAAATCTCCGACACCGCATCATCTTCGTTAAACAATGAAAATCCGATAAAAGCAATGTTACCTTGTATTTGAAAATGATATTCATTTTCCTGTAAGCAGGTTTTGTTTACAAGTCTTACGGCAGGAAGAATAAAACCACACGCTTCAAAAAGATTTTCTCTCAAGGCTTCGATTTTTCTGCTTAAATTATTTGCTGAACTAACCAGATCATTGCCAACACAAATCACTATCTCGTCTGTTGTAAGAGAATTGTACATTTCATCAATTCTACCAAGAACATCGACCATTTTTTCATTTTTTTTGCTAATAAATTTTTTCAAACATTTAATCATAGTTGTTGATTAATGTTTTTTTATGAATAGTCAACAAAAAAATGACTAAATGTAGTCTTTATCCTCGTACATTAATGCCCAAATTAATGCCACGAGCCAGCCAATAAAAGTCATTCCAAAGAATAAATTTACCAGAAAAATAGGAAAAGAATTTTTCTTTTTTCTTATTATCGCAATAATCGTCGGCAAAAAATAACCACCAACAGATAAAAGCAATGCAAATGTAATTGAAAAAGCCAAAAAGAAAGTAAACATAATCACCTCAAAATAATAATATCACTTTGTGAAAAAAGTTCAATTCTCTAAAAATACAAAAATTAGAAATAATTATTACCTGATAGAATTAATCATTATTTTTTTCAAAATAATTTAATACATCAATGAGAGTTTTAGAATTACCTAAATTGCCGGATTTCGTAACGATTAAACGTTTGTTAATATCTTCGCAAAGAGGTATTGCGGGAGCAACAGCATCTAAAATTTGTAAACTTTTTACACCCAATGCATTCATACATTTGTAAGATGTTTCTCCGCCAACCGTAATTAAAATAACATCTTTTTGCGACATTATAACTTGCGTTATTTCCGCAAGATAATCACAAATCATTGAAATAAATGACTCTCTGGAAATTTCTTTTTCAAAAAGCATAACCGTCATAGCATCAGGATTTCTGAAAAGTTCAGAAGTATGTATGACAACAGTATTTGTACGAGAAAGGTTTTTAACCGCACGTTCAATAATATCATCACTTTCAAATCCTAAAATCTGTTCCGGAGTGATGTCTATAACATAAATATCCTCAACATCTTCATCACAAGCAAGCCTTTTAATCTGTGTAGCCGCCAAGTCAGAAGCAGAACCTGAAACAATTAATTTTGGCAAAGCAGGTGTTTCAATCGGTTGATTTACATATTTTGCTGCAGGATAAATTATATCACACATTGCTTGAGCTGCACCTGCGGAACCACAAGGTAAAATCTTCGTATTACACTTTTTAAGAGCCAACATAACTTGCTCAATATCTACAGAAGAAAGTGCATCTGAAACAATGAGTTTCTTACCTGCTGCTATTAATTCGTTAAGTTTTGCCAAAATCGGACCGGCACCCTGTTTTACGGTATTAAGTTCTATTAATGCAACCAAATTTTGCTCATCAACAGGTAAACCATTTTTTAAAACAGTCGGAATATGAGATTCATATATTGGAGCCCCCGGATCACGAGCAAACTCTGTTCTCTCAATTGGAACTCCTTTCAAAAGATGATAGCCGCCAACCGTAATTCTGCCTTCGTTCGGAAACGCAGGCATAACAAGTGCGGCCTCATAATCACTTGCCTCAATGATTCCCATAATCTCCATTGCAATATTGCCACGAATAGTTGAATCTACTTTTTTATAGAGATACTCTATTCCCAAATTATTCAAAAGTGACTCCGCTGCTTCTTTTGCCCTAAACCGAGCTTCTTCAGAGTCTATATTTCTACTTTCCGTAGAAACAGCCCAAACCTGAGTGTTTTCGTGAGTTTTTTCAATATCTTTATAATCAGTTAAAACTTGAACATCACAACCTTTTAAATGAAATTGCAATGCAGTATCATTGGCTCCTGTCAAATCATCAGCAATGATTGCAACACCATCTGAGAATAACATTACATACTCTCCGCTTTTCTTCTCAAAACTTTAAATTTAGAAGAAACGATAGAATAATATTCTTTACCGTTGTACTTGTTTACTGTCAAACGACCGTCAACCCACATTAGAGTACCTTTTTTTGCATGTTGGTACGCTAGCTCCGCCTTATCCCAATCGTCAATATTAAACCAATCCGTAACTTCTTCTTTTGTTTTGCTGTCCCATCTGTTTACAGCGAGTGAATATGAAGTTTTACTTTTACCTGACTCAAAGTATTTAATTTCTGCATCTCTGCCGACCGTTCCGACAACAATAACTGAATTCATTTTAATATCCTTTTTAATTTTACTGAATTAATTATGCTAAAAAAACTGTTATTTTACAAATTTTCAGAGCATTTTATGTCTTTTTCTTCACAAAATCAATAGCTTCATCTTTTGTTGTAATATTTCCTTCCAGTTGTTCCGAATAGAGAGCTTTAACTATATCTCCCAATGCTTTCGATTGTTTTAGTCCCGTTAAATCCATAATTTCATTTCCTGTTAATAGAGGCTTAGGTTTTGCTTCCGACGTTCCAAACTCAAAACATTCATCAAGTAAAACAGAAAGATTCGACAAATTTTGAATGACCATATCATAAGTAATCGCTTTTCCCATAGCAGAAAGCCTGTCAGCCATTGCTAAAATAATTATATCTTCAAAGTAAGGATACATTTTTCTGTAAAACTTTAAGTGTGCTTTAGACCCTGCAACTTCTTGCCAAACAAGAGATGACGGGTAAATATGAAATTTTATCATTTTTTGAACATAAGAAATTTGTTTTTTAGAAAATTTCAAATCTTTCATAATCGATACAATTTTTTTTGAACCGATTTCATCATGCATTATAAAACGATGACGACCTGTTTCTTCGTCTATAGTCCAAGTTTCAGGTTTCCCAATATCATGCATGAATCCTGAAAACTTCAAAAAAGCAAGCCTTGAATGTTCTCCAAATTCCATATCCTCAAGGATTTTTTGTCTATCCAACGACAAATTTTCATAATTACTTTGAATTTGTCTGACCGTTTCAATCAAATGATGTTGTAAATCCAAATGGTGATGAGTATTTGGAGGAATTGTTTTAACCTCTTTCATTACAGGAAAAATTTTGTCTAACAGACCGACCTCATCCATTTTCAACAGAGCAATTTCTGAATATTTTGACTCAAAAAGTTTCATAATCTCTGTATTAATACGTTCTTTTGCCGATTTTTCAATCAAATTTATATTGTTTTGAATAAAATTTTTCAATTCTTCATCAATTTCAAAATTATATTTTGCGACAAACCTATACACTCGAAGCATTCTCAGTGGATCATCAACAAAGTTTTTCAAATCGTATGTTCTTAAAATTTTATTCTCAAAATCTGAAATTGCTCCGACTTTATCAACTATTACATCTCTTTTTAAATCATAAGCAAGTGAATTTATTGTCAAATCACGACGATGAATATCTTTGTCAATGTCATCGTCCAGCATTGCAGAAATGTCAAAATAATTTGTTTTATCAGGCATGACGACACGATAAATTTTATTTTGTTCATCAAGTGTTACGAAATGAGAATTTGTACCGTCAGAAATTTTTTTTGCAAGGTTTTTTGCGACGTCAGATTTAACTATCAAATCCCTGTCTTGAGAAATTTTACCTATGAACAAATCTCTCAAGAAGCCACCTACGATATAGCATTCAGTGTCTTTTACAAAAGGTTTAATAAGATTAATAAACATATCGTTTTGAATAATTTCTTTAATATTATACATCACTAACCTCTTGAATTATTCCGAAAATTGCAGCAGTGAGTGCGGTATCTGCTCGCAAGATTAATTTCCCCAGAGAAATTTCAGGCAAATTCAGTTTTTCAAAAAGTTTAAATTCTCTCTCTGAAAAACCACCCTCGCAACCTATTAATGCGAGAATTTTATCGCCTTTTTTATATGGATTTTGTATAAAATACTTTTTTATTCCATAATTTTTTGCACGTTCTGAAAAGATTAATATTTTGTCATAATTTTTAGTTTGATTAATCAAAAAATCATCTAATTTCAGGGGGGATAACACAGCTGGGAAATCCGCACGTTCACATTGTTTGACAGATTCATCAGCAATTTTTTGAAATTTATCAGACTTTGCTCGCACGACACTTTCTTTCATTGCACAATTGTCACAAATCAATGGAATTATAGACTTTACTCCCAATTCTGTTGCTTTTTGAATTGCCGAAAAGTCAGCATCTTGTTTTAAAACACACCTCGCAACCGTTATATTAATGTCTAATTCTCGAAAAGACGGATATTTTTCCAAAATTTCCGCATATAATTTTTTTCGCTCAATTACAGCAACCTTTGTTACATATTGAATTTTATTTTCATCAATAAACAAAACCCTTTCACCAATTTTAACACGTCTGGCATTTACGAGGTGATTTAAAAGTTCTTTATCCTCGAGCTCGATACAATTATTATTAATATTTTCTGTTTTTATAAAAAAATGTGGCATAAGATAATTATACACCATGCCTGAATATTATTCTTTTGAATTTTTAAAAAATAAGCTATAATAAGTAAAAGGCGGTTATATGAGCATTATTAATTGTAAAATTTTAGAAGAAGTTGTTTATAATCTTTGTTTACAGGCAGGACAAGAACTTTCATCATTTCCATACAAAAAGATTTTATCAAAGTACAAAGAAACAAAATCTCTAAAACTTGCTCATATCCTGCAAAATGCAGAAAATGCCCACAATATACAAAGACCGCTTTGTCAAGATACAGGAACAGTTCATGTTTTTTTAGAAGTTGGAAATGAAATTTCTTTTTCTTCTAACCCGATAACTTCAATTAATGAGGGTGTAAAAAGATGCTATGTAGAAAAATTTTTTAGAAAATCAATTGTCGAAAATGAATTTCTTTCCGGAAAAAACACAGAAACTAATACACCTGCTCTTGTTGACGTTGAATATGTTTCAGGGAATAAATTAACAGTAAAAGTTTTATTAAAAGGAGCGGGTTGCGACAATGTTTCAGAGGTTCAAATGATGCTCCCTTCAACAACAGAAGATGAATTTGTTGAAAAAGTATCAAAAATTATTGTTGAACGTGCGAAAAATGCATGTCCGCCCTGCTACATTTCGATAGCAATCGGAACAGGTGCAGAAAGTGTTATGACAACGGCAGAAAAGGCATATTTTAATGATAAAAATGATATGAGAGAATTGTCTGAGCAGATTTTAAAAACGGTTAACGAAAGCGTAGAAGATAAATATCTTGTTGCGGACTTAAAAATTACCGCAAAAAATCATCACATGGCTAGTTTACCTGTTGCCATCGCATTTAATTGTCATTCTCTCAGAATTGCAACGGCAACAATAGAGAGTGGAAAAGTTTATTATTCTGCAAAAGTCCAAAATTTTGAGAATGTTAAAACCTCTGAAAATTCCGCAAGAGAGATAAATACAGCAGACATAGAAACTGTTAGGAATTTAAAAGAGGGTGAAAATATTTTGCTTTCAGGAGAAATTTTAATTGCACGAGATGCTGCGCACAAGAAAATGTTAGAATATAAAATTTCAAACAAACCTTTACCGTTTGAAATTGATGAAAAAATTATTTTTTATGCGGCACCATGTTCAGCAGCACCTAATGAAATTGTCGGGCCGATTGGTCCGACAACATCAAAGAGAATGGATAAATTTTTACCGGAATTTCCGCAAATTCTTGCAACGATTGGAAAAGGTGACCGTTCTCAAGAAGCAAAAGAATATATACGAAAATCAAAATCAGTTTATTTTGAGGCGGAAGGAGGAATTGCAACATTACTTTCCTCTTGTTTTGAAAGTTATGAAGTTATAGCATTCCAAGAACTATCGACAGAAGCGGTATGTCTTGCAAAAATAAATAAATTACCTCTAAAAGTAAAAATAGCAGCAAATTAATAAAAATGTTAGACAAATTTTATGGGCTTATTTGGCGGTTGTTATCAAGATGAAATTTTCAACGATGAAAATTATCTAGATGGGCTTATCTTGTAGAACGAGCAAGAAAAACTTGTGCCAAAAGCGCTAAGTTTAAAAGATTTAATATTTTATCAATAAACAGTAATTATAAATATTTGACTATTTTCATCTTATTTGCAACTTTATGTATAAGCAATAATTATTTTGGAATGTGTTTATCTGTTTTTGTTTTGATACTTTATTCAATTTTCCTCATTAGAAAAATTCTTGTAGTAAAAAATTTCGGATTAAGTAATTCGTTATTATTGTTGTTTATTGTTTACACATTTATAACAAATTGTACAGGAACATTTTTATTGGTGGATTTTGTTTATATTTATTCAGGTTCATTGAATAATTTTATTTTTCTGCTTTGCATGCCTATTTTAACTTTTATAAATATAGTTTTTACCTCAGGAATTATCATTACCTATGCAATTAACTTTAAAAGGTCGGTACAAAACCGACCTTTATTACTATTTTCCTAAAAATTCCTGACGAGGGGTATTCATTGACTCTTCTTTTATTTTCAAAGATCCGTTAACATCTCCAATTATAAAGTGAGCCGCAAAACTTCCGCCCGGCGAGGGGTTTCTCGTTGCACTGACTTTAAAATCATTTCCGTATGGTGTAATTTTCACATTGGAATAATTGTTTTTATATCTCATTGCCTTTCCCAAAGCACGTCCCTTTGCCGCTTCTGCAAGATACCTGTCCTTTGGAACTACAACTGATTGTGTCGTACCGTCTTTTTTCTGAACAACTCTTATTATCTTTGGATTTTGAGCATAATATTTTGTAAAAACATCACTTTCAAAATTGTTTGACGCTGCAACATATTCATTAAAAAAAGTTCTGACTTGTTCTGTCGTTGTTGCATTTGCAACACCTACACTCATCAAAATTAATACTAATAATACTAAAATTTTTCTCATAGGAATTCCTTTCGTTATTCCATAATAATAGGGTGGTAATTGAAATTTTACCACCCCTATATTATTAATTTTTATTCTTCTTCCGAAAAATCAGGTGAACCAAACATACCTTCAATTTCTTCGAGAATTGCTGAAGGCTTACGAACATTGTTCTTTTGTGCTGCACGTTTTTGTGCTTCCATATCTTTCTCTTCCGATGCGTGAGTAAGATGATAGAAACCTGTACCTGCAGGTATCAAACGACCAATGATAACGTTTTCCTTCAAGCCCCTGAGCATATCCTTCTTGCCATCTACAGCAACTTCCGTTAAAATTCTCGTTGTTTCTTGGAAAGATGCTGCTGAAATGAAGCTTTCTGTATTCAAAGAGGCCTTCGTAATTCCTAACAAAACTGATTCAAATTCTGCCGGTGTTCCGCCTGCTTCTTCAACTGCTTTATTCTCTGCTTCAATTTCCTTAAGTTCAAGAAATTCTCCGGGAAGAAGTTTCGTATCTCCTGATTCAAGAACTTTAACCTTCTTCGTCATTTGTCTTACGATAACTTCAACGTGCTTATCTGCAATTTCAACACCTTGTGAACGATAAACCCTTTGAACTTCGTCAACTAAGTATTGTTGAGCCGCTTCGATACCATTTAACCTGATGATATCATGCGGGTTCATAGGACCGCCTGTTAACGCTTGACCAACTTGAATATCTTGTCCGTTGTTTACAACTATTGTTGAATCGATTGGATATTTAATCTCATGTCTGCCTGTATCATTAACTATGTACAAAGACGGAACTTCATCTTCAATGACAATTTCTGCTTTGCCCTCAATTTCTGACACAATTGCTGAGTCTTTCGGCTTTCTAGCTTCTAAAAGTTCTTCAACTCTCGGCAAACCTTGAACAATATCGCCTGTCTTTTGTCTTTCAAATACCAATGTCGCAAGCATATCTCCACGAAGAACCAATGCTCCGTTTCCAATTTGTAACATTGTACCCGGACTAATCAAATACGGACGACCTTTTCTGATTTTCACTCCGTCCTTTTCAACGCTGACTACCAAACCTGATACATCGGTTGTTTCGCCACCTTCTCCAATTACGGAATCCATCTTGACAAATTGACCCTTCTTTACCGTCGATTTCTTAACCGGTATAGTCTTTTCAAAACTGTCAGAAACCAATAGCAAACGTCTTACATCTTCACTATCAGTATTCAAACTTACTACACCGTCTTTTATCGCAAGAACTCTTGTCTTTGCTACCGGTGTTTTTGAATCAATAACTTGTCCGTTTTCAACAAGCAATTCTGTTTGCATTGATTGCATCATCTTTGCTTGTCCTTCCATTTCACGTCTTATAATCAACGTTTCAAGAACTACTACTTTTAAGTTATTATTCTTATCAAGTTCGACCATACCTTTCAAATGTCCAAGATAGCCTTGCATTTGCAATACTAAACTTGTCTTTGTAAGTGCCGCACCATCATAATTTCTAACTCTTTGACCGTCTTTGTACTGAAGTTGTGTAACAGGTACAATATCAATCGAATCATCTGTTGAATCAAATTTAATCGAAACTTCTTTCGGATTAATTTGGAATTTTTGAACAGGACGAACTAAAATTTGAATCGGTTTATTAGACATTGTTTCTTCATCTAATGTCAATTCAACATCTTCTGCCGTATCATCCAAATCGATATTGTCACTCTCCGAATCCATTATTGTAACAATAGACAACTCTTTTGCCTTAATTTTCGGAGCAATCAATGTACCTGCCTCTACAAGTTCTCCTTCATCTACTTTTAAATCATTAATACTTGAAAGTGTATGAATTTCTCCGGGGGTAATAACAACTTCATGAATACAATCGTTAAATTCTCTTATTTCTACAATACCGTCGATATTTGTATATAAGTCTTTAACAACTTCCGTACCTGCCGTTACATAAGTGCCCGTTTCTACCATTTTCAAGGAAGAATCTTTTCCTGCAAGTTGATGGATTTCATCAGGAATGAAAATAACTTCTCCGGCTTTAGTAATGATTTGATTTTCATCAACTTCTATACCGTTATATCTGATTTCTCCGCTCGAAGAAACTGTATGCTCATCGTCTATAAGTTCTGCAATAATCATACCATTTTCAACAACAGTATCTATAGGTGATTTAACTATGTATTTTTCTCCGGTTTCTTCAACTGTCCAGATTTGTTCCTTCTTAGTTGATTCAAATGTCGCATTTGCCGGAAGAATTGATGCAATTACGATTGTTAATTCTTTACCTGAAACAATCTTCTTGATTTTCTTTCCTTCAAATTTAACTTCTTCAACTTTGAGAGAATCGTTAACTCGAACTTCACCGCCGTGTTCTGAAGCAATATTTATTTCTGCTAACTTTTCACCTGTAGTAATTTTTTGTTTATCTTCTACAAGGATTTTTGAACCGCCGGGAAGATTGTAAACATCTCCGCCTAATACCCATATTATACCGTTTTTGTTTGCAGTTCTAGAAATATTGCCTTGTCTGTCTTTCTTTTCGTCTGCAACAAAATCTTCAAATTTAATTTCACCTGAAAGATCAGATGTAATATCCTTTGTAGCCTTTTCTGTTAAACGATTGCTGTCAACAGCACTCTGTGGTGCATACTCTGCAAGAAGTTGTCCTTTTTTAACCTTATCACCCTTTTTGACCAACAATTTTGAATGTCCGGGAATATGATATTTGTAAGTCCTTTTTTCAGTCTTAAGTTCAATATCACCTTCTGTAATAGTTACAACTACTTCATCACCGTGTCTGGTTCTTTCATTTTTTGTTCTGATATCAGAAATGATTTCACCATCGTCACTGGCTTCAACGTGCTTCATCGCACCTTTTACAGCAACCGCGCCGCCTGTGTGGAATGTTCTCATTGTAAGCTGAGTACCCGGTTCACCGATTGATTGTGCTGCGATAATACCGATTGCCTCTCCGACATCTACAGTCTTTTGTGTTGTCATCGCCCAACCGTAACACTTTTGGCAAATACCGTATTCAAGTTCACAAGTTAAAGGCGATCTCATCTTCAATTCTTTCAAATTCAAGTGAGAAATTTTCTTTACATCATCTCTATTAAGAGTTGTATTTTTTTCAATGATAACATCACCGTTTTCATCAACGATATCTTGAGCAACCGTTCTGCCCAAGAGTCTGTCAATCAACGGAACAATAACTTTATCACCGTCCATAATCGGTTTCATATTGATATAACGTTCCGTACCGCAATCAACATCTCGAACAATTACGTCTTGTGCAACATCAACCAAACGTCTTGTCAAATAACCTGAATCGGCTGTTTTCAATGCAGTATCTACAAGACCTTTTCTTGCACCGTAAGAAGAAATGATGTATTCTGTAACACTCAAACCTTCTTTAAAGTTTGCTCTAATCGGCAAGTCAATAATTTGACCTTGTGCGTCAGCCATCAAACCTCTCATACCAACTAACTGTGAAACTTGAGAGAGATTACCTCTCGCTCCGGAAAATGCCATCATATAAACCGAATTTAATCTGTCAAAGTTTGATACAACATTTTCTGTAAGTTTTGCAGTAGTTTCCGACCAAGTGTCGATAACCTTCGTATATCTTTCTACTTCTGTAATTTCACCTTTTAAATAACGGTGTGTTGATTTCTTAATTTCTTCATCTGCCGCTTCTAAAAGATCCTTCTTTATCGGAGGAACTGAAAGATCTGAAATTGTAATAGTAACACCTGCTTTTGTTGCATATTTGTAGCCCAAATTTTTGATGTTATTTGCAAGATCAGCTGTCTTTGCTCCACCCCATTCAAGATACATTTGAGCCAATAAATTCGCAAGCGACTTTTTGTTCATTTGCTCATTAATGAACTCAACGTTTTTCTTCATATTTTTATTTGTTAAAGTATCCATTATTTATCACCTTAAATTTTAACTACGTTGACAAGAGAGATTTTCTGATTGTTTCATTGAAGATAATTCTTCCGACCGTAGTTTCAAATCTCTTGTTGTTTTCATCTCGAACTACAATCTTTTCGTGCAATTTTATTACACCGCAATCATAAGCAGAAATTGCGTCATCGTAGTTGTAGAAATAATGTAATGTATCCGAAATATCTTCTCTCATCAAGGTTAAGTAGTAAACACCCATAACCATATCTTGAGAAGGTGTGATAATCGGCTTACCTGTTGCAGGTGCCAAAATGTTGTTTGTTGCCAACATCAACATTCTTGCTTCCGCTTGTGCTTCGATTGACAACGGAACGTGAACTGCCATTTGGTCACCGTCAAAGTCAGCATTGAATGCCGTACATACCAGAGGGTGTAACTGAATTGCTCTACCTTCAACCAATTTCGGTTCAAATGCTTGAATACCTAATCTGTG
>CAZKAS010000049.1:0-1652 GCA_964550875.1 uncultured Muribaculaceae bacterium
TAAAGTTGGCACATTTTCTACAAAACTCCCATCACAAAAGTCCTGTTAGGTTATAAACGCATCAAAAATGTACTGATAAACTATATACTTAAACAACTCTTTTTCTTATCTTTATCTCTTTATTTCTATCAAAAAACAAAAAAATACGGAAAAGGTGGGATTCGAACCCACGGTGCAGATTACTCCACACAACACCTTAGCAGGGTGCCGCCTTAAGCCTACTCGGCCACTTTTCCGTATTCTTAAATTCGTATGCCTCTATTTTAACACAAATATTTTTCTGTGCAAATATTAAACCCGCAAATGTTTCTTTATCGAAAGCATACTTCCGCCTGCTCCAAACCCGATTGCAATCACAAACAATGTAAATGTAACTATATTCGCCGCAAGAACAGGCGACGGTACCATAAAATATTCATGTGCACTCAATAACCATCGCTGGACAACATTTAACGGTATTAATGCCAACAATGCCGACACAAAACCATATATTGCCCCTTGTAATATTAACGGTATCTTAATGTACCAGTTACTTACCCCCATAAGCCGCATTATTTCTATTTCCTCTTTTTGGTTCTGAATAACCAGTTGAATGGTATTATTAATAATCGCTATCGTCAGCACTGCTACAAAAAATACAACTATTAGTGTCATCGTATGCACTATCTTATTAAACATCTCCATCTTTTTGGCAATGTCTGTCGCATACGCAACCTCCTCTACACCAGGAATGGGTTTTATTTTTTCATATACATCATTAATATTTTCCGGTTTATCTATCTTTACATGCAATGTATCAGGTAGTGGATTTGAAATATCTGCAACATCATACTCGGATTTCATCTTCTTCCACGCTTCGTCTTTCGTTATAATCGTGACCTTCTCTACGTGATCAAATTCCTTTATCCTACTCGACAAATGCTCCGGAGAAACATCATTCTTCAAATAAACAGATATTTCCAGCATATTCCCAAACTGCTTTACAAACTCTGTCAAAGAAATAGTTGTCCTGAACAATGCGCCAAATATCGTCAATATTGCCGCCATTGTCGTGATAATCGCTATATTAATCCAGCCTGTTCTCACTATCCCCTTGATAGTTTCGGCAACTATCCTTGATGTAATTCTGAGTTCTCCAAGCCAATCCTTCGGTATGCCGGATTTTACCTTTTTCTTAAACTTTATAGATTTTGAATTTGTTGAATCAGTCATATGTACCTGCCTGAATATCTCGGACAATCTGTCCTTGATCCATTGTAATTACACGTTTTCTAAAGTAATTAACCATTGCATGATCATGTGTTGCTATCAAAATTGTAATACCTTTTTGGTTAATCTGCTCCAAAATTTGCATAACTTCCATTGAGTTCTTAGGATCAAGATTACCCGTAGGTTCATCTGCAATCAAAAGCGGCGGCCCATTAACTATCGCTCTTGCTATACTGACTCTCTGCTGTTCTCCTCCCGACAACTCTGTAGGTTTCGCCCGCATTTTGCCTGCCAAGCCGACTACCTTCAATGCTCCCATCGTTCGTGCTTCAATCTCCCTGCTGCTCATTCCCAAAGTGCGAATAACGTATGAAACATTATCAAACACACTTTGGTTTTGCAACAGTTTATAATCTTGAAACACAATGCCCATACATCTTCTG
>CAZKAS010000049.1:1662-12994 GCA_964550875.1 uncultured Muribaculaceae bacterium
GGAAGTTCAGCAACATTGGTCGAACCTATCATTACTGTCCCTGACGTGGGAACCTCTTCTCGGTATAAAAGTTTCATTAACGTTGATTTCCCTGCCCCGCTTGAACCTGTAAGAAATACAAATTCTCCTGACATAATATCAAGATTAATGTTTTTCAATGCATAATTGTGTTTATACCGCTTAGTTACGGCTCTCATTTGAATCATTTTATTTTACGAGTCCTTTTATCTTTTCGGCAAGCTTCTTCGCTGTCAATCCGTAATATTCCATAAGTTCGGAAGCTGTACCTGTTTGACCAAATTGGTCATTAATACCGATTCTGGATACTTTTACAGGATAGTTTTCTGAAAGCGCTTCGCATACCGCTCCGCCCAAACCACCGATAATCGAATGATTCTCTACCGTGATAACTCTGTTTGTTTTCTTCGCTGAATTAACAATCGTTTCTGTATCCAACGGTTTTACAACAGGTGCGTGAACAACTTCTACGCTGATACCCTCTGCTTCAAGAATTTTTGCAGCCTCAACAACTTCGCAAGTCGTTTCTCCGTTCGTTACAACTGTTACGTCCTTACCCTCTTTCATAACAACTGCCTTTTTCGGATCAAATTTGTATTCACCTTCTTTGAATATTACCGGCAAATTTGCTCTTGAAACACGAACATAAACAGGTCCTTTATATTCCGCTGCCCATTTAATTACTTCTCGAACTTCCGTCGCATCAGCAGGTGCTACAACCGTAATATTCGGAATAGCTCTCATAATTGCGACATCTTCGAGTGCCTGATGGCTTGCTCCATCTTCTCCAACCGTAATACCACAGTGTGTTGCAACAATTTTTACATTAAAATTCGGGTAGCAAACTCCGTTTCTGATTTGTTCCCATGCTCTTCCTGATGCAAAAACCGCAAATGTTGAAACAAAAGGAATTTTTCCTGTCGTTGATAACCCTACTGCCGTCGTAACCGCATCTTGTTCCGCTATACCAACATTAAAATGTCTTTCGGGAAATTTTTCTCTGAAATATTTCGTCATTGTTGAACCTGAAAGGTCACAATCAATAACTACAATGTTTTCATTAGTTTGTCCGAGGTCTGCCAATGTTAAGCCGTATTCGCCTCTTGCTGATTTTTTTACTGTTTCAGTCATTGTTAAACCTTTCTACTTCAATTCTTCTAACGCTTGTGCCAACTGCTCATCACTCGGAGCTTTACCGTGCCAGCCTGCTTGGTTCTCCATAAAGGAAATTCCCTTGCCCTTAATTGTATTTGCAACAATTACAGTCGGTTTATCCTGTGATTCTTTAGCTTTTTCAAATGCTTCATAAATCGCTTCAATATTGTGTCCGTCTATTTCAATTGTATTCCAACCGAATGCAGCAAACTTAGCGGCAACATCTCCAACTGCCATAACTTTTTCGGTATCTCCGTCAATTTGAAGTCTGTTTCTGTCAACTACCGCTATCAAATTATTTAACTTATAATGAGCGGCATTCATCGCTGCTTCCCATACGGAACCTTCTTGAATTTCTCCGTCACCCATTAATGTATAAACATAATTATCTTTCTTGTCTAATTTTAAGCCCAATGCCATACCACAAGCAATAGAAAGACCTTGTCCCAATGAACCTGTCGATACTTCAATTCCCTTTAATTTTGTGCAACAAGGGTGCCCTTGAAGTTTTGTACCGAACTTTCTGTATTCAAGTAAATCTTCTTCCGGGAAATATCCGCAATGTGCCAAAATTGAATAAATTGCCGCTGATGCATGACCTTTAGATAGTACAAATCTGTCACGATTTGCAAAATCAGGATTTTTATCCCAATCAGGAAATTGTTTCATAACTTTTGTGTACAATACAGCCAAAATATCAATCGCTGAAAGACTTCCACCAGGGTGTCCCGATTGTGCGTTGTGAATCATTCTGACGATGTTTGCACGAAGTTTTTTGGTAATTGATTGAATCTCTTTGATTTCTTCTTCGGATAATACTTTTAACATAAATCACCTTTTCTTCTATACTACATACAACATAATAAACTGTTATTTCCTATTTATTATAACCTTAAACAAAAAGAGCGGTAAAGTCGGAAACATTCTTTTAAATCTCGACGGCTCTTTTATTAATCTCCAAAACCATTCCAAACCCAACTGTCTAAACACTTTTGGAGCTCTCTTTACATTCCCTGACCAAACATCAAAGCTTCCGCCGACTCCGACAAAAATTGTGTTTGAAAATTCATTCTTATATTTTTTGATGAAAATTTCTTGTTTCGGAACACCCAGTGCCACTAAAACCAACTTGGGATTCTTTGACTTAATCTCATCAACAACGGCTCTTTCTTCCTGCTCGCTAAAATAACCGTTTCTGACATATACAACGTTAAGTCCTTCGTTTTTTTCTTTTAATTTGAGAGCGGCAACCTGTACCGTTTCTTCTTTTGCACCTATCAACGCAACAGGCAATGAATTTTTTGCGCAATGTTCAACCAATCTTCCGGCAAATTCAATTCCGGGTATTCGTTCCTGCGAAATACCATATATTTTAAGAGCAAGCTTTACACCAAATCCATCAGGAATTATTAAGTCCGCCTTTTTTAATATTTCTGAAAATTCAGGATTTTTTTCGCCTAACTCTATCATCTCAGGATTTAATGTAATCGTTTGAGTACTTTGAGTATCGCTCATTTTTACAACATAATCTATCGCTTGGTCAAAATCGAACAAGTCAACATCATATCCTAATATTTTTTTAGTTTGCCTCTCCATATTTCGTATTATGACACAAAAACATTGTTTTTACTCATAAATAAACTATTTTTTACAATATTTGACACTTCTCCCTAATTTCTCCTCTTCTTATCATCTCTACCCGCTTTAATTCCCTTAAAGCATGCCCGCATCTATAAATTTATCAATATTTACAAAAAAATACCAATAATGCTCTCTTTCTTTCCGTTATATATCTCTCTTTTATTAAGAAACAGTAACATTTCTTCGATTGCCGAAAAGACATGATATACATGCATTTTCGGCAATTTTTTATGCCGTTTTGTTGATTTTATTGATTTCCCTTAATAAAATTTAAAAAACATTAAAAACCATGCTATACATGGCTTTTGGGAAAAACAAGCACTATTTGTAGTTTTTTGCCTATGGTAATGAAAATCTGATTGAACTATGATAAATACATTGGGAACATGCTTTAATAAAGTAATACAAAAATGACTATAGAATATTTTAAAAATTCAAAAATATTATTTGATGAAAACATACTTAACATAGATACAGAAAGATATTTCAGAGAAGCAGAAGATTATTTTTTCTACTTTGACAGAACGGACAAGGCGATTAGTTTGCTAAAAAAAGCAATAAAACTTACCCCTTACCACGTTAAAAGTTTAAAATTTCTGGGGGATATTTATTTTGCAACAGGAAAAATGCAAAAAGCGTTTGATTATTATTCTCAAGCCGCTGCTTTAAAGCCTTGTGACGCTGTTATTCTTTCCTCAATGGCAACTGTTTGTGATGCATTAAACAATTTCCACACTGCATTAAATTTTTTAGATATGGCTTTTGAATATCTTACAAATGAAGATTTTAGATTATATGCTCAGTTTTGTGACTTAAAATTTTCATTACTTGTCAAGATGCAAAAATATTCCGAAGCAAAAAAATTTTTGGATACCGTTAACAAGCGTATCCCCGTTGAAGAAACGACTATTGTAACCAGCGTCAACAAAAACATTCTTAAGAAAAAACTTTCTTTAAAAGAAAGAATGAACAACCTAAACATAAAAGTCGTTTAATTTTTTATTTCCGAAAATAGTTTTATTGTACAAGTATATTTTCGATACAAATTTTATGGAAAAGAAGAAGAAAAACATCGTTGCACTAGGAATTACAATAATTTTTACACTTATTGTAATTTGGAATGTAAATTTCAGAGAATTAATAACTTATTGCAAATTATTAAACAGCCAATACATATTACCGTATATGGTAATTTTTGTATTTGTAATGTTGGCAAGAACTATTCGCTGGAGAGAACTTTTACCAAAAAGCAAATGTAAACTTGTTGATTTTTTTGAACTTTACATGACATCAAATTTCATCAATGTTTTTCTTCCTGCAAGGGCAGGAGATTTATTCAGAGGAATTTTCTTCGGACAAAAATACAAAATGCCTAAACTTAGTATAATAGGAACAGTGCTTGCCGAAAGGATTTTAGACGGATTAGCCGTAATTTGTTTATTATCACTTGGAATAATCCTGCACTATCGTTCTCAATTTGTAATCAATCTTTTGTTAATTGCTATCATTATGTTTGTTGGCAGTTTTATTTTTATGATTTGGGTTTATCAATACAAAAAAGTTGATTTTGTCTGCGATAAAATCAAAGAAGGTACAAAAAAATTACCGAAAAATATTTCAGACAAAATTCAAAAATTTATTGATAGTTGCAATCCGCACCTAAATGCTTTTGTTGATGGATTTAAGACTTTCACCGACCTTAAAATTATGGGTAAAGTTGCGATATTGAGTGCAATTTCTTGGCTTGGAGATTGTTTCTTAGTTTGTTTTTTACTGTCCGCATTTGGCATTAACTCTCATTTTTCGATTTCATTTTTTATTGTTTCTTTTATTGCATTTTCAACAATAATTCCACAATCTTCAATGTATATCGGACTTTATCAAGGAGCGTTTATTCTTGGAGCAGGTTTATTCGGAATAAATAAAACTATTGCTCTAAGCGTTGCATTGACACAACAAATGTTAATGATATGCGTGTACGCAATAATAACAATCATTTTTTTATGGAAAAATCAATTGAAATTTTCTGATTTAAATCAAAAAGAGGTTTCAAAAGATGAATAAAACCTCAAAATCAATGCGATTACAAATCGGAATATTCGGGAAAAGAAATGTCGGGAAATCATCTTTAATTAATGCAATCACAAACCAAAATATTTCTATAGTTTCAGAAATAGCAGGAACAACAACTGATGCAGTCGAAAAATCAATGGAAATGCCCCCTTTGGGAGCAATTACACTAATTGATACTGCCGGAATAGATGATGAAGGTTTGTTAGGAGAACAACGAGTAAAGAAATCCCAACAGATTATAGAAAGAACAGATATTGCAATCATTGTATGTGATTGCAACGGTTGGGATAATTTTGAAAAAGAACTTGTAAGAAATTTTAATAAAAAGAAAATCCCGATTATCGCAATAATTAATAAGAATGACGTTGAAGAAATTTCAGAAAAAATGCTTGAGGAAATAAAATCTGAAACATCATATCAAATAAAACTTTCAGCAAAAAAAGATAAAGATATTACCGCTAAAATTACAGAAGCATTGATTAGGATTGCACCGGAAGATTTTATTAATCCTCCTTCAATTTTGGAAAATCTTGTTGAATCTGATGATACGGTTATTTTGGTCACACCAATTGACAAAGAAGCTCCAAAAGGTAGATTAATTTTACCACAGGTTAACGTATTGCGTGAACTTTTGGATAAAGACTGCGTTTCAGTTGTTGTAACCGAACATAATCTAAAACAGGCAATTAATTCTTTAAAAAATCCTCCTAAATTGGTAATTACCGACTCTCAAGCATTTAAAACTGTTTCGGATATTGTTCCAAAAAATGTTGCATTGACATCATTTTCGATATTATTTGCACGATTAAAAGGAGATTTGAAAACATTTGTCAATGGAGTTCAAGAGATTGAAAAACTTCAAGACGGAGATAAGATATTAATTTGCGAAAGTTGCACACATCACGCTATTGAAGATGATATCGGTCGTGTGAAAATACCTAATTTAATAAAGAAAAAAACAGGTAAATCGTTAATATTTGAACATGTTGCTTCTCACGATATGATAAAAAATATCAGTGAATACAAATTAATAATTCATTGCGGCGGGTGCATGACAAATCGCAGAGAAATCTTATCAAGACTCGAAAAAGCAAAAGCTGAAGGAGTTGCCATAACGAACTATGGAATAACTATTTCATATTGCTTGGGAATTTTGGAAAGAGCGATAGAAATTTTTTTAAAATGAGAATTTCATAACAATAAAACTGTAACAAATAGTAAGTTTTGACGTATTTTATTTATCAGAACTTAATAAATTGATACAAAGGGGTTGCAATTTAATAATGAGCGATACATAATGAGGAAGAACTTGACGCGGGGTAGAGCAGCCTGGTAGCTCGTCGGGCTCATAACCCGGAGGTCGTGTGGTTCAAATCCCACCCCCGCAACCAATTGATTTAAGTGGCTTTTAGAAAATTTCTAAAAGCCACTTTTTTAATAAAAACAACAGATTTAGAAAGTTTCGTACATTCGAATACACGCTACTTACTATTTTTTGCATTTACAGTCGTTGTACGGACATTTGCCGTTTTCGGTTTTTAAAATCTCCGGAGTAATATATTCTGTATCAAAATCATATTTTTTTGCAAGATTTTGAACTCTTGTATAATAAATCATTTGCTTTTTAGGATTTTCAAGAATAAGTACAACTTTTGGGCGCTTTTCCGTCATTAATCCATAATAAAGCGCCTGTCCGATACTTTCTGCCCATTTGTTTGCAAAATCAAACTCGACAGCATGTGTTTTCGTAAGACAATCAACCCTCGTAAATCAGCATTCTTGACCTCTTCAACTCCACCGTTTGCAGAACACCAAGCATGCTGATATGCATTCTCGGAATGAGTATGCTTAACGTGTGTCGAACCTGAATTAGAAACTTCTTTTTGAAAAGTTTCTAATGTAAATACGGGCAAAGAGGTAATAAATAAAGTTAAGACAAGCAAGATTATTAATTTTTTCATAGCAATTAAAACCAATTAAATTTCTCTATTATAAGTGACTTTTCAATGAATATAAGCGTGTCAGTCTGTACTCATAATAAGCGTATCAGTCTATATTGTCAATATGAATACTAAAATTTTAGAAAAATTAGGACAAAATTTAAGAAAATACAGAATTGATAGAGGATTAACTCAAGAGTTTTTGGCTGAAAAAGTTGGTATTCACCCAACTTATGTTGGTAAAATAGAGAATGGAAAAAATAATCCGTCCGTAAAACTTTTATATAAAATATCAAGGGTATTAAAAGTTTCTTTGTCAGATTTATTCATTTTTAATGAATAAATTGTACACTTTACGAAACACCAAGTCTGTTGCTCGTGCATTATGAGGCACGAAAAGTTATTCAAAATTATGCTATTGGTTTTGTATAATCTTATGTAATTTATTGTTATATTCATCATCTTTAATCGGTGCGGTAAATTAAATTTTACCATATCCTACAAGGCATTAGATTTTGGTGAAATAATGAACTGCACCTACAGCCTACAAGGCTTATTTTCATCATCAACAATTATCAAGCAGGTTGGGATAAATGTAATAAAGCCAACCTCTTTGCTACAAATTAAACATTTTCACTATTTTAGGAACTGCTTCCTGCCAAACAACAGCCGATGGATGCGCTAAATCTTCTGCAAAATATTTAGGATTGAAAATATTCTCTTCTAATAAATCTTGCATATTTATTACTATAATATCGTCATCTAAATATTTTGATATATTTTCATCAATCTTGTAATATGTATCATATTTAATAACCACAAATTTAAGATTTTTATTGTTTTTTTTCAATATTTCTTTTGTTTCATTTACATATTTTGACCATAATAATAATTTTTTATCATAATCAATATTATATTTGATATAGTATTCTTCTATAAGATCCATAATATATAAAAATCTATATCTTTCATAAAATGTATTAGTAAGTACAATCTCTTTATCTTCTATCCTATATTGTAATCTTAGAGAAGATTCTGTAGGCTCAAATAAATGGTGATATAATCTCCTCAAATGATCTCCAATAAAAATATAAAAAACATATTCGATTTCTTTATCATTTGCAATTTGCTCATAATTTTCAAAAATCTTCTCTCTCGAATAATCGTCTTTGAAAATTTTTATAAAATTCTCTTTTGTTTTATCATTAAAATTAAGATTTTTGATAATGTCTACAACGTCATATTTTTTATTTTGTTTTATATATTCCTCCATTATATAAATAATCTGAGATTGAAAATAAGCTTCTTTTATTCCCATTGAGAGGATGCCTCTATTGTACACACTCCTATTTGTTAATTTAGATAAAACATACGAAATACATTCTTCATATTTTATTGCCTCACCGTAGGTAAAAGAACAACCAAAGAGAAGTATCGGCGCTTTTTTACTTTCTTTATTAACTACTGCATCACGAAATTCTGTACCATTCAATGTGTTTTGAAACGAATTTAGTTTACAAAAATATCTACGATCACAGAAATTAGAATATTTAATCTCTCGGCTTACATTATTGTTGAATTTTGAAAAAAGAAAACATCTATTGAAAAATAGAGTAAAATCAAGAACGAAAAGAACCAATAATAAAGCAAACAAATTTATTAAAATAATTTTTAAGATTTTCATCATATAATCCTTTTATATTTTCCAAATGTTGAATATTTCCATTTTTTATTATTTTCGGATATGTTTTATTTTCTTCCGGTTAAATAATCATATGGAAATGGCATCTATTTTATCCCTTTACTTGTTTGAATGAATTTCTTAATAAGTCTGTATTTTTCAATTGATATCTGTATGCTTTTGCTTGTTACAGCAATTATAAATATTTTTGAGTTTTCTACGTGTGCACTGCGATAATCATATTTTTATTTTAAATATACTTTGTTTTTTATGCAACATTGTATACTCTCACTTGTTTTATATGTTAATGTTGGGTTACATTGCATTTCACCAAACCTGCAGACTTTGACAAAAATTTCTGCTTTCTTTAGATTTTGGTGCAATAAATTGCACCCTACAAACTTTTTTATTTTGTGTAATATTTGTGGAGAAAGTTTTGTGCACTATAATACACGCTACTTACTGCGTCTGTATTGATTAAAGATTGATAATGATTTATAATTATTCTGTCTTTAAAAAAAAGGTGTAGATATTGAATTTTACCTCTGAAAAGAATTTCAAATGTTTGTTAATTACTCCGCCTCTTCTTGAGCCGACTTCTTTTTATACGGCAATGCCCATTCTTGCAGGTCAATTGATAGCAAACGGTTTCGATGCAAAAAATTTAGATCTTAACATAAAATTTTTCAGAACGATTTTAACTAAGGAATATATAAAAAAGACTGAAGAATTTTTAAAAACAAACAATGTAAAATACGATAAAGACAGAATTAATTATTTGGCGGAAAATGTAAAAGATGCAATAAAGAATTTCAGAGAAATATATGACTACAACGAATATAAAAGGGAAGCAATACAAATTGTAAATGAAATACTGACTTTCATTTCCACCCCTTATCCATTTAAAATTCAGGAATTAAAATGTTTCGAAAACGTATACAAATCTCTCACAAACAATTGGGACGATATTAAAGAAGTAACTTTTTCCGAAGAAAAAAATATTTTCATAAGCTTTTTTGAGGACGTAATAAATGATTTACGAGAACAAAAGATTGATTTTATAGGGATATCTGTTCCTTTCCCTGCGACAATAATACCGGCTTTAACGCTTGCAAGATTATTAAAAGAAAGAACTAACATTCATGTTTCAATCGGAGGAAATTTTTTAAAGTCTGAGAATGTGAAAAATCATCCTGAAATTTTGGATTTATATTGTCACTCCGTGTTAATCGGAGATGGAGAAAAGTCAATCGTGGAACTTGTTCGGGCTATATCCGAAAAGAAAGAAATAAATAATATTTCCGGACTTATTTATAAAAACGAAGAGAATATAATAGTCAACAATCCGCCTAAACCGATAACATCAATGGATGATATTGCAAATGCATCATTTGATGGGATAAATTTTAGCGAATATATGACAGAGTCTCCGTATATTTCAATAATGATTTCAAAAGGTTGTTATTGGGGGAAATGCACATTTTGTAGCTTAGGACCGAAATATGGCAGATATTGTATAAAGAAACCTGAAAAAGTTGTTTCTGATATAAAAGAATTAATAGAAAAGTACAAATTAAGCGGTTGGTTTTGTTTTCAAGATGATGCAATTCATCCGAATTATTTAAACAAATTAGCCGACGAAATCTTTAAACAACATTTGCATTTCTGTTATTCAATTTTCGGACGATTTGAAAAAGAATTTACAAGAGAATTACTTGAAAAATTATATAAATCAGGACTGAGAAATGTCTATTGGGGGCTCGAATCCGGAAGTAAAAAGACTCTTCAAGATATGCAAAAAGGAATAGATATTGAAATCGCACAGAGGATATTAAAAGATGCTTCCGAAATTGGAATGTCAAATATGGCAGGAGTTATCGTTAATTTTCCAACAGAAACAATGAAAGAATATAACGAAACTATAGAATTTCTTGAAACGGTCAAAAATTACGTCATCATTTCTCCGGGAAATTTCGCCGTAATGAGAAACAGTATAATTGGACAAAATTGCGACAAATACGGAATAAAAATTCTTGAGGACTTTGAATTTTCGTATGGTCCGACATGGGAACATTCTCAGCTTTCAAAAGAAGAAAAAGATTTTAAATGGCAGCATTTTTGTGATTGTGTAAAAAAATCACAATTCAAAATAGATTATAATAAAAATCTTTAACTGTGAAATACATTGTAAAAAATACTTAAAGTCTATAGCGAGCATTATAAGGCACGAAAAATTATTCAAATTTATGCTATTGAATTTGTATAATCTTATGTAATTTATTGTTATATTCATCATCTTTAATCGGTGCGGTAAATTAAAATTTACCATATACTACAAGACTTAATTAAATCCTTAATTAAAAACACCCCCGCATCAACGTAGTGACGTAAGTTTTGGTTGAAGAAACAACAACAATGCGGCTATTGTTTGAGCGTAGCGAGTTTAGCCGCTCAAGTTGAGTTTACAAAACAAGTCACGCAGTTGCAGCGGGCGGTTTTGCGGTACTTTTGCCGCCAAAAGTACCTAAAGAAAAAATTCTTAAGTCTGTAGCGTGCATTATAATGCTCGAAAAATTATTCAAAATTATGCTATTGGGTTTGTATAATCTTATGTAATCCATTGTTATATTCTGTCATCTTTAATTGATGCGGTAAATTAAAATTTACCACATACTACAAGGCATTAGATTTTGATGCAATAAATTGCTCCCTACATACTTCACCTCGTTCACAATGACGATAAATGATTAAAGTTTCTCATTCACTGTCACTGCGAACGGAGCGTAAGCGGAGTGTGGCAGTCCAGAAAATTTTCAAATCTTTC
>CAZKAS010000050.1:0-12476 GCA_964550875.1 uncultured Muribaculaceae bacterium
GTGTAAAACCTTGAACTCTTGTCAATCCTGACAAAGCACCTGATTTTTCACGACGATAAACTGTTCCCAATTCCGCCATTCTAAGCGGTAATGAACGATACGAGTGTCTTTGCGATTGATAAATCAAAATGTGGAACGGACAATTCATCGGTTTTACAATATATTGTTCATCTTCATCATTATCTTTTTGGATAAAAAACATATTTTCTTTATAGTGGTCAATATGCCCCGAAATTTCCCACAATTTAGATTTTGCGATTTGCGGAGTTTGAACAATTACATAGCCTCTTTTTCTGTGTTCCGTTCTCCAGTAATTTTCAATTTCTTCTCTGACAGTATAAAGGTTCGGGTGCCATAAAACCAATCCTCCGCCGATTTCTTCTCTTACGGAAAACAAATCGAGTTGCGTACCTAATTTTCTGTGGTCACGTTTTTGAGCCTCTTCCAGCATTGTTAAATATTCAGCAAGGTCTTCTTTATTCCAAAATGCAGTAGCATAAATACGTTGAAGCATTTTGTTCTTTTCATTACCTCTCCAGTATGCTCCGGCTACTTTCATTAATTTAATCGCATTTCCTTTAATAAAACTTGTATTCGGAACATGAGGGCCTGCGCAAAGATCATTAAAAAGAACATTTCCCTCTTTATCTTTTGTTAAATATAAAGTCGGATTGTCATTTCTGTGTTCTTCAAGAAGTTCTGCTTTATAAATTTCTCCTTGTGCTTTAAATTCATCTATTTGCTTTTGAACATCATGTATTTCATACTTTTCAAAGACTAAATTTTGTTTAAGAATTGCTTTCATTTCGTTTTCAATTTTCGTCAAATCTTCTTCCGTAAATGAATGTTCCGAATCAAAATCATAATAAAATCCGTTGTCAACAGCAGGTCCGATTGCCAACTTCGTTTCCGGAAATAACTTCTGCACTGCTTGTGCCATAATGTGTGATGCCGAGTGTCTTAATATATGTAAATTTTCTGCATTCTTTTCCATAAATTTATCCTTTGAATCTTATTTTATTTCTCTTTTAATGTTATATCACTCTTATAAAAATTGTTCAAATCTTTTAACATCAATATATAAACTCACAATTTTCTTATGTGTAAATCCCATTCCTTTTTTACATATATTAAATTTATCTATACTTTTTACCTAACTTGTTCGCTTCTTTAATAATGTTTATATCCATTTTTAACATCGTACAACTTTTTTGGAAAAAGTCCGAACAGTGTTCCTAAAACCCATAAAAAACAAAACAAAATGCTTACATACACTATATATATAACGGCAATTAGTCGATGTTTCGCCAGTTTCCTGACTATTATTACTGCGTTATATATCAATAACAGTAATATCACCAGCGGTAAAATATATATAAAATAATCTAAAAAATCCGTTTTAAATACATAAAAATCTAAACCAACTAATGCAAAATATAATATTAATCCTAACAGCGGTAAAAATTGTGCTAATGTTTGTTTTATACTCTTTACCTGAACACCGTTGACAAAACAATTCGTATAATAAAATGCCATTGTATAAAATTTTCTCAAAAAAGGATATGTCGTTGCCTCTCTGTGATAAACTCTAACTTTCGGATTAAATCTGATTTTGTATCCGTTTCTACACATTCTTGACGAAAATTCATTATCCTCTGCAAGATAAATGTCATCTTTCATTCCATTTAATTTTAGATATGTTTCTCTCCTTAAAATTACATTTGAAGTCATAAATTCCGAACAATCGGTTTCTTCTGTTTCTGTATCTACGACTTTAAACCACTCTTCATGCGAAAACAAAGGAGAAAATCTTAACAATCTCAAACATTTTTGAAAAAAAGAATCATCAGGATAATTCATTTGACAACCGGTAATCGCAGCGTATTTTGAATTTTTCTCCAAATAGTCAATTGATATTTCCAACCAATTTTTATCCGGAAAAGCATCACTATCTATGAATGCTACATATTTAGTATCAACTACCGCTACTCCTTGATTACGTTTTGCGGACATCGTGTACTTTTCACTTTGCAAAATTAATACTTTGTCATCATACCTTTTATAATCTTCCGGTGAAACATCATCTAATACTAAGACTATCTTTACATACGGATATAATTGTCTGATTTTTTCTATACAATTATCCAACAGATAATCAACATTTCTGGAAGGTATTACTATTGCAACTGATGAATCCATTATCTTAACTCATTTCCAATAGCATTATATATTAACTTCGGATAATATTGAAGGGTTGAAAGAATATTTAAAAGCCAAGCGCATTCATATGTGCAGTGACATTTACTGTTTTTTATATAATTCCGCATTTTAAGGGCTTTTTCCGCATTCCAACATTTCAAAAAATCGTAATCGGAATCTCTTAAACTTCCAAATCCTTCTTTTAACATTTCGCAAGGATATATCTCACCCCTTGAATAAATAATTCCAAGTAATGAACCCGCCCTGCACGGTGAAACGTATTTTCTTTCCCTGAAATCTTTAAGTACATATTTCCACAATATCTTATTTTTTGCATTCAAAATTTTTGTCGTCAGCGAACAATTTGTGTATCCTTTTAAAATACCTTCATCAAAATCCCTGTTGATTTGAGTTTGCAATCTTTCATAAACATTTCCAACTTTTTCTCGAACAAAATCGGAAGCTTTATCAATCCCTTCTCCCCTCACTATAGAACAATTAATATTCTTAACTCCCAATTCCTTTTTCATATAGTTATATGTATCTTCTGCACTGTCTGCATTATTTTCACTAACCGTTAATTGCAACATTGCATTCATTTTTGGTGCATATCTTTGCACTATTTCATAAGATTTCATTACATTTATATGCAAATCCTTTAATCTTCTATACTCAGAATGTTTCTCTCCTATGAAATCGTAAGAAAATAAAAAAAACGTCGGAATGTCTTTTTTTTGCGCTTGACGACAAAACTTTTCAATCCTATCGGGCATACTGCCGTTTGTTGTTATTGAAATTGTTTTTGCCGTTGAATTAGAATACCAAATATCCGCTATCTCAAATAAATCGTCCCTTATAAACGGTTCTCCTCCAGTTAATGCAACATTTCTTAAACAATTTCCTGTCGTTGATGATATCCTTTCAATCTCCTCCAAAGAAAGTTCACCTTTATCATCTTTAAAATCAACAAAACAATGCGGACATCCGGCATTACAACGTTCCGTTACAAAATGAATTAAATATACAGGCTCTCCTCTATACATAAAAGCATTTGAAAATTCACGTAAATAATTTAATCTCTTTTTCAAAATTCACCTGCCACAAAAATAATACTAGAAGTCTATCATATTTTTTAAAAAATTAATACATGTAAATATAAAACAACTTTTAAACTTCTCTGCTTTTTACTATTTCAAATACAGGACATAAATAACTTCTAAAATTTTGCTTAAAAACTGTCTGTATGCAGAAATAGGAGCCTCTCCGGATAAAACTATATCCGCTACCTCACGACAAGGTTTGATATAAATTTCTGCCTTGCTAGACACATTTTTATACATCGTTTTGGCAGAATCTCCCAATTTTCGCTCCTCTGCCCGTGCAAAAAATCTTTGACGCTGTATTTCACTATCTATATCAACATATATCTTAAAATCAAATGCTCCTCTGATTTTTTCCGTAAGCGCAAATAAACCCTCTGAAATAATAATTTTCGAGGGTTCTGCAAGTGTATGATTATCCCATCTTATTGTCGTTCCTGACATATCATATTTCGGAAGCATTACCGACTTACCGGAAAGAAGTTTTTGTATATGAGCAAACATCAAATCTAACTCTAATGCCTCAGGAACATCTAAATCATATGTTTTTACAAATTCTGCCATACTGCCGGCTTTTTTAACCTGCTCCGAACGATCATAATAGTAATCGTCTGTATTTACTCTCGTTATGACTCGACCCAGTTCATGACTCTTCGCAAATTGCTCTATAGTTTCTATAAATTCCTTTGCTATCGTTGACTTTCCACTGGCAGATTCTCCTGCTATTCCGATTGCAACAGAACCTTTATCTTCTCCTGCTATAAAATCAGCCAGTCTTTCTATCATTCCTTGTTTGTATGACAAAATAACCGGAACCTCTGAAATACGATTTGTTTCAAATAAATCTACCAGTCGATTTTCTATTTCTTTCCTATTTTTAATCTGCATTTCAATCATACTTCAACTCTATTTTGTTAAACACATTGTATCAAAAAATTTTTATTTTGACTATAATTATTCAATATTCATTTTCCTTTTTATATAAAAAAACAACAAAATACTATTTGTGTTATTTGGCAAACTTCATTAAATCCCCACATTTTTTATTCTGAAATTTACATTATTTAATATCCATTTCTGAATAAATATGCTAAAGTTATCTTATGGATAAAGAATGCAATATTTCTATAAAAAATATAGTTTTTTTAGTTTTTTTTGCCGGAATCTTGTATTTTGGAATTGTTTTAAGAACTTTGGCTTGGATAAATTGTATTCCTTTTTTCTATGATGAAGCCGCTTTAATTTGCAATATTATTAATTATCCGTCATTTGAATTATTTTTGCCTCTGGACGAAAATCAAACTTGTCCTCCTTTATTTTTACTGCTCACAAAAGGAGTTTATCAATTTTATGGAACCGATAAATTTGCAATAAAAATTTTTCCATATATATTTTCCACTCTTTCTGTCTTTCTTTTCGGCTTTTTCTCTTTAAAATTTTTTAAAAATAAATTATGTATTTTAACGGCAAATTTATTATTTGTCACATCGGAATTTATTGTCCTTTATACAATGTTTCTTAAGCATTACACCTGTGATGTTTTTTTTACCATTTTAGTAATTATGCTTGCTTATTTTATAAAAGACAAATCTCTCTCCGCTAAAAATTTAGTTTGTTTATCAGTTGCGTCCGTAATTGCCATTTTATTTTCTTATACTGCTGCATTTATTATGGCTTGTTCATTCGTCGCTATCTTTATCTACAAAGAATTAAATTCTAAAGAAAAAAATCATACTAATGCATTTTTTCAAACTTTAAAAAAATCTTTATTCTATTTAATCCCTCTTTTGATTTTTGTATTGTTCTACATTAAAATCAACTGCTACGAAGCAATTTATAATGATGTTAAACAAAGTTTTTGGGGTGTGGACTTCGCAACCATGTTCCCTAAAAATCTTGAGCAATGGAATGATTTGATATACTTTTTAGGTGGTTGCATCGTCAATAATTTTGTAACTTCCTGTTTATTCATCATTAGTGCTGTTTTGCTTTTTAAAAAAGACCGTTTCTCTTATTATATTATCATTTTTCCGTTCATTTTGGCAGCTTTCCTCGGATGGTTTAAACTTTATCCGTTTTTTGCAGAAAGAATTTGCATTTATTTGATACCACTATTCTTTGTTGCTATCGTAAAACCTATAGATTATCTGGCAATTTATCTTGAAAATATAAAAAACAAAAAACTCTCTTTACTTATAATAACTCTCTGTTGCCTATCTATTTTTAATTGCCTCAAAATATATAAGTTTTTTTCTCAACAAGAAAACTTAACTTTGTCAAAAATTGTTCAACACAATTACGATAAAAGATATTCTGCAACTAAATCAGTTTTTGCTATAGAATTTTTGGATTTTTTAAAACATTCTGATTATAAAAAAGGTGATTTTATTTTTTGTAAATACGCTAATTACAAAACCTTAGAATTATTTGATTTGAATAATATTATCAATTACAAACACTGTTGCTACTTTACCAAAGATTTAGCAGAAAAAGTTCCGATTGGCAGTATTATTTATTTCTGCATTTCTGAAACTAATGATGACATTTATCCAAGTGTGGACTATTGGATAAAAAAACATGGAAAAGTTCTTTATACTGTTCCAACATACGAATATAACTTTATTAAAATAAAAAGAATAAAATAATTTTATCAATTTTTCTTTTTACTCAAAACAAATTCTTTGTCCGTAAGTTTATAGAAAAACAAATATAGATTGTTCAACTCATCGAAATTACCGCCTTGCGCCTCAACCAACTCCATAGCTTCTCGAATTGAACTTAAAATTTTTAATTCAT
Organism: uncultured Muribaculaceae bacterium; assembly: GCA_964550875.1. Lineage (GTDB taxonomy): Bacteria > Cyanobacteriota > Vampirovibrionia > Gastranaerophilales > Gastranaerophilaceae > RUG841. The sequence continues at coordinate 6,096 of CAZKAS010000050.1, forward strand.
CATATCTGTTTTTAACCTGAATATTGTAATTTTGAGATAAGTAATACTTCTCATATACGGATAAATGCAATTTATCTAATCCATTATCAATAATTTCAACTTTATAATCTTTTGGCGATATCGGTTTCTTCTCAGAAGAAGCATAAAAAACACACTCGAACTTCGCCGAAGGAGGCAATATCGGTGCTAAATCTTTGTACTCATAAAATAATCTGATTTTATCGGTCAAATAAATAAATTTTCTCAAGTTTGACTTCTGATTATAAAAAGAATATACATCATAACTTAAAAAACAGACACTGACAAATACAAGCAAACATATACATATTTTGGATTTACTGCATTTAATATTTTTCAAAAAAGTAAACAAAGAAACAGCCAAAGAATAAGACCAAACTAAAATAAAAACAGTAATAATGTCTTTATGATCCAGCCAATAACCGCCACCGTAATGAGTTTTACCCAAAATTATCAATGCATAAGAAAATATCCATACGGAAATCAGACCAAATATCGGAAATAAAGTTGCAGTAAAGACCTTTCTGTCTTTTAATTTTAAAAAATTGACTATAGTTAAGATAAAAATAACTAAATACAACCAAAAGTAAGGCAAAATAATTTTATTCCAATAATCAAAACTAAAATCATAAACATTAGCTAAAACATTCGAAAAAGCTATCCCGCTATTATATATCTTTAATGAAAAATGCTCCTGCCAACCGGCATTAGAAACAAGCATAACAAAGCCAATAATTAAGGCAAAAAATACAATTGACAATTTTAATAAAAAATGTTTATCACAGTTCTTCTTGAGAAAAAACTCTAATCCTTTTGTCAATATAGAAAGAGAAACTATTGTCAAAGCTATTCCTGCAACAATTTCTGAAGAAGAAGACGCAATAATACCCCAGAAAACTAAAATAAAAATATTCACATTACCGCAAACTAAATATTTGTAAAAAATATACAAAAATATAACTAACAATGCAGAAGGCAATATAAATCTAAAAAAAGCAGAAAAAATAATAAAATCAAATGTTTGAAAACAAACTAAAAAATGAAAAGAAAAGGTATAAATGAATAATACAATAGGATACAAAATATATGAGGGAAGATTTTCTGTTTTTGCAGTTTTTTCACAGCAAATAACCATAGAAAGAACAACCAAAGATTGAAAAAAAGCCCCAAATATTCCTGCCCAATCTTGTAAATTAATATGCAAAGAATAAGGAAACCAATATAAAAGAAAATTGTTTAGAGGAACAACCCACGTTCCATAAAGCCAACTATCCCTTGAAAAAGAAATACCAAATTCTAAAAAATTAAGACTAATATCGTCACCGGATAAACACCCGTTACCCAATACGGCAAAGGTTAAAAGAAAAAAGAATAAAAAGAAACAAATATTTAAAACCTTTTTATTTTGAAAAAATCCAACAACCCACCCCATTATTTATCAGTCCTTTTAATTAATTTTTTATAAAACTAAAAAGAGCCTTACGGCTCTTTAAAAATGGTACCCCCAAGCGAATTCGAATCGCTGCCGCCTCCGTGAAAGGGAGGTGTCCTAGGCCACTAGACGATGGGGGCATAAGACTTTGTGTTCTAAATATACGAGAAACATATTTTAATGTCAACAAAATTCTTTAATTTTTTCTGAAATTTTTTAAAATATTTTATTATTCTTTATTCCTATTGAACTCGGTAAGGGTTTTTTCTCCACTATCCGCTATTCTATTTTTGTAAGGATATTAAAATGTTTAATCTGAAAAACTACAAAAAACTTGAACTTATCGAATTAGTCAAACTAACTCAATCAGAAGATTATAAGGCAATGGAAGAACTTGTGAAACGATTACAAGATAAAATTTACCTTACATTTTATTATCTTTGTCCGGACTGTGATGATTTAGCAGATTTAACACAGGAAGCTTTGCTTAGAATGTGCAAAGGTATATCAAAACTGAAAAATCCACAACATTTCAAAAGTTGGCTAAATAAAATTATTTCTAATCTGTTTTATGACAAATTAAGAAAACAACAAAAATCGCCACAATGTATTTCAACAGATGAAAAAAAAGAAAACGGCAACTGCGAAATTCTTCAACTTTCCGACCCCTGTCCTTGCCCTGATGAAAAAACATTGAAAAATGAAGTTTCTGAAATTGTCAGAGAAAATATCTCAAAACTTCCTAAACATTTCAGACTCGTAACTGTTTTAAGAGAAATCGGCGGATTAAGTTACAGCGAAATTGCAAGAGCAACCGGCGTTGAAATCGGAACCGTAAAATCTCGCATTAACAGAGCAAGAAATAAACTTAAACTCTGTCTTGAACCCTATTTTAACAATAATTAAGGAGAACATATGAACACTTTAACCTGCGAACGAGTAATGATTCTTTTGCCTCTATACATAGAAGAAAAAACATCTGAAAACGAAAATTTTGAAATTGAAAAACATCTTATGGAATGCCCTGAATGTATGGAAAAATATTCTACTCTCCAAGCCATTGCAAAAAAAATCAAAACTGCTTTTGATAATGTGGAAAATCAACATTTTGAAAAGGAAAAAAATTTTTTTAAAGAAAATCTCTGCGCATATCTGGATAATGAACTCTCAAAAGATGACTATTGTTTAATGACTCAAATTCTTATCAAAGATGAAAATGCAAAAAATGAAGCAGAAAACATGTCAGATTTTGATAAAAATTTTCAAAAATCTCTTGAAGAAAATAAAAAAATTTTACAATACGATTTTTGTAACGAAGTGGTCAAAAAAATCAAAAAAAATTCTCCGGATTATATATACAAACAATATGTTAAAGCAGCAGCAATAACAGTTGTTTTCATTGCATTAACCCTTCTTATCGGCTATTTTTCTTCTCAAAATTACTTAGACGATTTTCAAAATTTTGCAATCAATTCCTTCTCCCTTGAAAAATTTTTGAACATTATCTCCTAAATGCAAAAACAGAAAAAAATTCCTTTAAATAAGGATAATAACCTTCTTCCAAAAGTTTTTCAAATCGCTGCGTTGCAACAGGTGCCAATAATTTTACTCCCTCAACATCTGTACAATAAAATTGAAAAAATCTCGCAAATAACTCCGTTGGCTGCTTTAAATACCTGTTAATACGTGCATTTCTGGCATTCAGACGCTTCCTGTGCCTCTCATAAGACTTCATTCTTATATAGGAAACAAATGCTTCCGGCATTTTAGGGAAATCATCCTCTATCGTTTTAACACTAATAGTGGTATCCATTGTAAACCAACCACCTTTGAGTATCACTTTATCATATTTTAATAAATATTTAGCACTCGAAAAACGAATATACCTTTCAAAATCCTTAAATTTTTCTCCTGCTTGAAAATCGGGATAGTATTTTTTTATTATTTCTCTTTCATTCTGAATTTTATTATTCAAATTTTCCTTTAACGCTTTTATTCGTCTGGTAGCTTGACCGTTAAACACAATTAGTGTTATTTGAAACAGTTCATTTTCAATCTCTTTAATTATAATTTCTTCTTGAGTATCAAAAAGCCGTTCTAATGAACCATGTGTTTTCACCATACTTGGCTCTAACTTATAATGAACATAATGAGCAAACTCGTGAAACAAAACTTCTTTTGCTTTTTTATCAGAAAGATTTTTAGAAATATCAATACGACTTCCCATACAAAAACCTGCATTTCCTCGTGCTTTTGTATTCAAGCGAACATCTATTCCCAAATTCTTCAGAAAATCAACTAATTCTTTTTTTTCTATACTGTTTCTGATTTCAACCATTTAAGATAATCTTTATTTCCTTTTATTATAGGCATCGCAACAATTTCAGGAAGAGCATATTCATGTCTTTCACAAATTGCTTTTTCAACTTTTTTAAATAAACTTTCTTTTGTCTTAATAATCATAAGAAATTCTTGTCCTTCAACGACTTTACCTTCCCATTTATAAACAGAAATAATATTGGGAACAATATTTACACATGCCACCAACTTACTTTCTATCAAATATTCAGAAATTTCCATTGCATTAACTTTACTTGAAGTAGTGCAATTGATTATACAATATCCCATTTTTCCTCCTTGTTATTCATAAAATATCTTGCTATTAAAATATTTAATTAATGAAATCATTATAAAACGAATACTCATTTATGTCAGTCTGTTTCTTTTAATTTTAATTTTATATTTAATATTACCCCTCAAAGTCTTACTGTCGGATTATCTCTAATAGAAAAATTAATAAAATGAAATTGTGGTAAAAACGTGGAGTGTTATAATGAAAAAATTTTTAACAATAATAATAACATCATTCATTCTCGGAATGAGCAGTGCATATGCCGTAAACTACTCTCAAGATGAGGCAATAAATGTTACTGTTTATGAAAAAATTAATCCTTCTATAGTTTTTATTGAATCTATTTCCGGTGACGAGGTTTCTACAGGAACAGGAATTGTTGTAGGCCCAAACGGAGAAATTTTAACCAGTGCCCACGTTATAGACCCAAATTCTTCAATAGAAGTCAGAACTTATAAAGGAGAAATCTACAAAGGCGAAATTTTATATAAGCCTGAAAAAGGTTATAACGATTTAATTCTCATAAAAATTAATCCCAAAAAAAATCTTCCTGCAATTAAATTAGGCGATTCTTCCATTTTAAAAGTCGGACAAAAAGTCTTGGCAATAGGAAACCCTTTCGGTTTCAGCGGAACATTAACAACAGGAATTATCTCCAGAATTGATTATGAAAAAAATAAAATCCAAACTGATGCCGCAATAAATCCCGGAAGTTCGGGAGGCCCTATAGTTAACGCTTCAGGCGAAGTCATCGGAATTAGTCAATCTATTTATAACCCCGATAACAATCGCTCAAATATAGGTATAGGCTTCGCAATACCCGTAAACGATGTAAAAAAATTACTCGTTGCTTACGGCAAAATCAAATAGCCGCTTACTTTCTGACAGTTTGCTTCATCTTAATATCCAATGCGGCATTATGCCCCATCATATAAAATGAACACATTTTGAAATTTTTAACATACAATGCACAAGCATCTTGTACACAAAGAACTGCGCTGGGTTGTCCAATAGTCATAATCGGACATACAGGGATTCCGCCCGTTCTGTCTTTTCTCTTTTCTGCATATCGTCCAGGATTATTCAGCATTTTCCAACCTTCTTATTTTTTTAACAAATTACAATTTTCGTGTCTTCTACGTTCTTCAGGCTTATAAATTTTGGTTCTGTTAATAACTTCATCAAAATCAATTTCATGTGCATCAAAATCAGGGCCATCAACACAAGCAAATTTAACTTTTCCGCCTACCGTTAATCTGCAAGCACCACACATGCCCGTTCCGTCAACCATAATCGGATTCATACTTGCTTCGGTTTTAATACCCGTACCTCTTGTTAAGTCAGCAACCGCCTTCATCATAGGCATAGGCCCTACAGCGATAACATAATCAATTTTTTCTTTTTCCATAAGTTCTTTTAAAACTTGCGTACCAAAACCTTTGATACCCAAAGAACCATCATCAGTAGTTATGAACAATTCTGTAGATGCATTTTTCATTTTATCTTGCCAGAAAATCAAATCTTTTGTTCTTGCTCCTGAAATCATATACACTTTATTTCCGGCATCTTTAAATGCTTTTGCAATCAAATAACATGGAGCTGCGCCGTAACCGCCTGCGATACAAACAACCGTACCATATTTTTCAACATGTGTAGGCTGTCCTAACGGACCTGTTACGTCTAAAATTTCTTCTCCGACTTCAATTTGAGCCAACTTAGCCGTAGAATATCCAACCGCCATAAATACAATTGTCAATTCACCTTTTTCTTTGTCAACATCTGCTATTGTTAAAGGGAATCTTTCACCGTTTTCTTCTACACGAAGAATTACAAATTGTCCTGCTTTTGCATTTCTTGTTACAAACGGTGCTTCTATTGTATATTCAAATTGACCTGTACATAATTCTTTTTTTGATAATAATTTATAACCCACTTTGTTCGCTCCTTGATTTTTTGATTATAGCAAAAGGAAAAGCCTTTATAAAATCATTATACTACAAAATATTTTCTTGAAAAATTTTTATTAAAGAATGATTAAAAAAATATACAAAATTAAAAGATATTTGCATAAGAAAGGAAATAATCGTTAATAACACCAAACAATTTAGGTAACAAAACACTTAACAAAAAAGCACCCATAACAGGTTTAAAAAGGAAGCTCAATTGAAATACGTTAATTTGAGGAGCAGTTTTTGAAATAATACCAAGAATAATATCCTGCCCTAAAGTTGCGAGCAAAATCGGCGATGCAAATTGTAAGCCGATATACAAAATATTTTAGGTAATTACGAAAAAGCTT
>CAZKAS010000051.1:0-12400 GCA_964550875.1 uncultured Muribaculaceae bacterium
ATTACATTTCTTGTGTTCCTCACGCATTTTTCGTTTCATTTCAAAAACTTTATCCCAGTCAACAAGTTCTCCGTTATAATTGTCTTCAATATCTATATGCCCGCCTCCGGAATGACAAGTAAAACAACAAGTCGTCAACCGTCTGTGTTCAAAATCTACACCATGCTCTATATATCCGCAACTTTTATATCTCAATTCAAATTCCTCAAACAGAAACAATATTATACTTTATAAGGTATCATCATTAACATTCCTCGTCAAGTTTTTGAACAACTTTCTAAGTTAAAACTTAATAAGTCATAAAAATACATTAAATATTGAATATTATTTCTATTAGCAATATAATTGTCATAAGACAAAGAATAATTGAAAGATGGTTTATGAAATATTTAAGTTGCAAACACCTGGAACACGGGATTGCGTTTTTTTCAAGAAATATAGAATGTTGTTGTATCTCAAGTCACGAAGGTGGCGGACAAATTGAATGTGTACCTGATTATTTTGGTGAAAGTATTGATTGGGACAAATTTTTTGCAGAGAGAAAAAAGCTTCGTGATTTGCATCGTAACGGAGAAATTTACAAAAAATGTAAAGGTTGTTATTATCTTGAAGAACGAGAATGGGACGATGAAAATTATTTTAACGAAATGCTTATCGGTCATTGGTCACATTGCAACTGCAATTGTATATACTGCTATACAGATGAAGATAAATATTACTACAACACTCGTGAATTTTATAAAGTTTACCCCGTCATAAAAGATATGCTTGATAAAAATTTAATCAGAAACGGAGGAGAAATTACATTCGGAGGCGGAGAACCGACAATTCTGGAAGAATTTGAAGACTTACTCAACGCATTTTTATCGCACGGAATAAACAACATCAGAATACATTCTTCTGGAATAAAGTTTTCTCCTGCAATTTTTAAAGGTCTTGCAGAGAAGAAAGTCACAACAATTATTTCTATTGACTCTGCATTCCCGGATACATACAAAAAAATCAAAAATATTAATGCTTTTGAAAAAGTTCGTGAAAATATTGAAAAATATGCAAAAGCAGACGGCAACTTGTATGTCAAATTTGTCTTAATGCCGGGATTTAATGACACAATAGAAGAAATTCAAGAATGGCTAAAACATTGTCAAAAAGCAGGAGTAAAAAAGATTGCATTTGATATTGAAGATCATTGGTTTAAAGCAAACAGACATCATATTCCTCAACATATATACGATTTGTTTGACTATGTCGTAAAAAACCATTATCATTACGGATTAAATGAATATCAACTTTACGAAAGAGCAGTCAACCTTCGTGAAGACAGAAAAAAAGATTCGGAATAAACTCTAATTATCAGTAAAAACCGGAAATCATATGGAAAACAATGATAAAAAATTGCATAAATTTGTAAGTTGTGACTGGCTTGAGCACGGCATAATTTTTGACCACTGTAATCTTATTAGAGTTTGTTGTTCTCAATGTAACGAAGGTGGGGGGAAACCCATACTGGTTCATAATTACCACGGAGAAATTCTTGATTGGGATAAAATTTTTAACTTAAAAAAAGAAATGCGTGATGTCCAACGGTCAGGAGATGTCTATTCAAAGTGCAAAGGTTGTATTCTTTTACACGAAGATGAATGGGATAACGATAATTACATCAATAAATTGCTCTTAACACATTGGGTAAATTGTAATTGTCAATGTATTTATTGTCCTGCAATTAGAGATGAAGAATTAAAAAGAGTCAACAAACATTATGATATTCTTCCAATATTAAAAAATATGTGTGATAATAAAATTTTGAACAAACACGCTTATATTTCGATTGCGGGCGGAGAATCTACAATATATCCCGAATTTGAAGATATGTTGCATTTACTTTTGGATTATGGCTGTGACAATATTTTAATAAATTCATCAGGTATAAAATATTCAAAAGCAATAGAAAAAGGTTTAGCCGAACACAAACTTGAATTGGTAATTTCTATTGATGCCGGTTGTAAGGAAACTTATGAAAAAATAAAATTAGTAAAGACCTACGATATAGTTACGGAAAATTTAAGGAAATATTCAAAAGCTCAGGGAGAAAATAAACATTTGCTTTGTTCAAAATACATAATTGTTCCTGAATATAACGATTCAGAAACAGAAATAGAGCTTTGGTTAAAAAATTCTCGAGAAATGGATATCGAACAAGTTGCAATAGATGTTGACTGGCGTTGGGTACAAAAGAACATCAACAACTTTAAAGATACAAGAAAAATATATGAACTTATTTTGTATGCAAAACATATCGCCGATATAGAAAATTTACAACTACGATATGATGAAAGGGCAGCAATTATGCGTAAAATGCACCATGTTTCCTCTGCAGTATTTGGCGGTACTATAAAAAAAATGAAGAGGTAATAATGTTTAAATACAATAAAAAATATGACTGCTCAAAAGATTCAAAACCGTCATTTTATAGTTGTTCGTGGATACAACATGGATTAGTATTTTTCAGATATAAGCTCACTACTTGTTGCTATTGCGGACACATTGGAGGCGGTCATACCCTTGTAAAAGATGATTACAACGGTCAGCCTATTAATTGGGAACATTTATTTAAACAAAAAAAAACATTCAACAGATTATATAAAAAAGGGTTAATTAACGATAACTGTGTTGATTGTCCGTTTTTGATAAAAAAAGCCGATGAAGAATGGGAACAAGAAAGCGGATATATTTCAAACTTGTACATAAGCCATTGGGTTAACTGTAATTGCAGATGTTCATATTGTTATGAAGCACAGCACCCGGAAGAATTTCAATATCAAAACAAACAGTATTCAGTTCTTCCAATACTAAAAGAAATGTTGCAAAAGAATATTTTAAGAAGAGGCGGAAGTGTTCATTTTGGGGGAGGAGAGCCGACATTACTGCCTGAATTTGAAGATATAGTAAGACTTTTGTTAGATTATAAATTTTACGATTTAAGAGTACATACTTCAGGCATAAAATATAGTCCATTACTGGAACGAGGAATAAGAGAAGGACGATTAAGGGTTATAGTATCTGTTGATGCAGGAGAAGCGGAAACATACAAACAAATTAAACAAGTTCCTCAATATGATATAGTGCGAGAGAATACAAGACGTTATGCAGCAGCGCAAGTTAACAGAAAACTTGCTTTAACTCCTGATATTTATATGGACGGAAATCTTATGGTAGGAACAAAATTCATAGTTATTCCTGGAGTAAATGACACGATAGAAGAAGTTGAGAAATGGATTAAAGCCGACGTTGAAGCAGGTGTTCATACATCTATCATTGACCTTGAAGAAAATTGGTATAAAGCACATGAGAAAGATTTACCGCAAAGTATTTTCGATTTTATACACGAAATAAAAAAATTATCGGACAAATACGGAACGCACTTTGAAATGTACGAAAGAGTCGAAAACATGCTTAAAGAAAATCAGGAGCGTGTACCGTGGTTTGTTCGGGACAAAGCATAGTACGTTTTTCTTTTTTCGGTTTTTCTAATTGATAATTAACAGCAAAATCACAATCCTTAGTAATTTGCGCTTTCAATTCCGATAAAGAGTTAAAAGGTCGTTCCTCTCGAATTTTAGAAACAAGTGAAACTTTAACGATATTTCCATACAAATTACCTGAAAAATCAAGCAAATGGACTTCCGGAACGGCAACGACATCACCCTTATCAACAGTAGGTCGAAGCCCGTAATTCATTACACCTCTGAAATTTTTTCTGTTTGTTGAAACAATTACAAAATATACTCCACGTTCAATTTTAATAAGTTCTTCAGGATAGATTAAATTGGCGGTTGGAAAATTAATTGTTCTTCCTATTTTACGCCCGTGAACGACAGGGGATTTTATGTAAAATCTGTAACCGAGTAGGTCTTTTGCCAACTCAAAATCGGAATTTTTGATTAAAGTTTTAATATAAGAAGAACTTATCAAAATATTTTTTGTAGAAATAGGAGGAATTTGAAAATATTTAAAATTGAAATCAAGAGCGTATTTTTGCAGTAAATCGGGAGAACCTTCTCCTCTCAAGCCGAATGTATGATTAAAACCTGTTGTAATAGCAATCGGTTGAAAATATGGTAAAATTATTTGCTCAAGATAATTATTTGCAGACATTCCGGCAAAATCTTCATTAAAATCGAGCAAGAATACATAATCAACACCAAGGCGATTAAGCATATTTAATTTTTCATTAAACTCAAGAATATTTTCATTTTTTAAACCCGTAAAAGTTTCTCTAGGGTGTTTTCTAAAAAGAACAACACCGGATTGAGTATTCATAATTTTCGCATATTTAACAGCATTTTTGATTACAACGGCATGACCGAGATGAATGCCGTCAAAAAAGCCCAAAGCTAAAGACAAACCGTGAATATGTGTTAATCCGCCAATTACTTTCATAGATTGATTATATATTCATTTTAAAAAAATGTCGATTAATTTATTCAATCGGTGTATTTTTGTTTAAAATAATTATGATAAAATATTCTTAACAGTAAAAATACACAAAAAACAGTTAACAAAGTAAGACAAATGAATTTATTAAAGAGAAAAGCACTAAAAAGGGAATATAACCAACTAAGGGCAAAAAAACTTCCGCAAATACAACTTTCATGCCATTTGGAACTAAATCCATCTCACGAGGCAGAACACCTTCATTGGGGAGCATATGTAGATAAGAAGAAAAATGTTTACTTCAGATTAGCAACATTTTCGGACGTAACAGCAGTAAGGGTAGAAATTAAATCTTCAAGAAGGAGAGAAATAAAATATTTACCATTAGAGAACAGATGTAACGGTATATTTGAGTTAAAAGTAAATAATAAAATAGCCAAAGCCGGTGACAGATATCGTTTTGTAATAGAGCGACCTAACTTACCGACAAAGCGTGTACGAGATCCATATTCGGCATTACAGGAAAAATTTAGCGTATGGTCTATTATATATGACCAACATAAATATAAGTGGCACGACGAGAAATGGAGAAATGGTAAAAATCCTGCAAAAGTCAGCCGATTAGCAGGACCATTAAGGAAATTATCACCGGTAGGAAGTCTTAGAATATATGAAGTTAATATTCCGTCTTTAACAGAAAAAGGGACATATCTTTCTGCAAAATCAAAATTCAAACAGGCTGCTTCTTTAGGTTTTAACGCAGTACAAATCATGCCCGTAGAAAACTGTTTTTCATACAATTGGGGCTATGACGGAGTAGATAAATTTGCACCAAATAATACATACGGAACTCCGGACGATTTAAAGTCATTAATTGATTACGCACATTCATTAAATTTAAATGTAATAATGGATATAGTTCCCAACCATTTTGGACCGGATATGGTTGATATTAACAATGCAGGACCATACACGGACGGCTGCAATGAATTTGGATTAAAATTTAATTACGAAGGCGAGAACTACGAACACGCAAGGAAATTTATAGTTAATGCCGCATTGAACTGGCTTGTTAATTATCATTGCGACGGATTAAGGTTTGACCTTACAAAATACATGCATTCTGATTATACAATGAAGATGATTGCCGCCGAGTTGCATTACCATGTTAACGATGCTTTTTTAATCGCTGAAGATGCAAGAGAAAATGATGAAAGAGTTACAAAACCGTTTCCGATAGAAGAGAAAGCTGAAAATCTAAGAAATCACAGAACATTCATAAATAAAATAATGGGAAATAATTGTTCTCTTGATACATTAAATTTTGACTCCGAGTGGGATTTTCCATACCATAAACAAATTGCAGCATTAATGCTTGAATATTGGAATGGTTATCCCAAAAGTATTACTTCTTTTGACAGAGTTGTCAAAAATTCAAAGCATAGAGTAAAATACGCAATGAGTCATGATGAAATAGGTAATATAGACGGAACAAGACTCATTACAAAAATTTTCGCAAAACAAATTGATATTTATAAAAATATTCCTAAAAATTACAAACACAAACGAGAACAAGAATTTGCTCACGTTTCCCATATGATATTGAAAAAGCTTATGACGGGAGAACTTGAACAAATGACAAGTTCAGAATTTACAGAATTTGCGAAACAAAATTATTTGTCATTAAAAACGACCGTTCCTTCCTTAAAGCAGGCATATCGAAAGTCGTTAAAGATGTACAGACTTGCACTTTCAACCACATTTTCATCACCAGGACCCAAAATGGTTTTTCAAGGAGATGAATGGGGCGAAATGACATATTTCAAATTTTTCAGAGAATTTTCATCAGGTTATGAAAAATATTTGGAAACAAAAGGATACAAGCCGGGTTTTGAAGCATTAAAAGACTCAAAAATCGGAAGTATCAGATACTGTAAAAAATATTTAAAAGATCTGTATAATACAGGCAAATTAATGAAAGAGTTGAACAAAATTAATGCAAATATACAAGCCTTGCAAGACGGAGAAATTGTTAATACGGTTTCTCACCCGATATCTTGGGTCCATGCGGCAGATTGCAAATCTTGTTCTGATGAAGTTTACACAATTAAAAATTTCTCAGATGTTTCATATCTAAAAAATTACGAACTTCCTTTTCCGGAGGGAAAATGGAAAGAAATTTTGAATACAGATAGTGAGAAATATGGAGGAGAAGGGTTTTTCCTTAATTCAGAAAAACTTATTTCTGATGGAAAAACCCCTCTGAGAATTTCATTGCCTTCTTACGGAGCAATATTTTTTAAGAAAATTGATTAATTTTCGTTGTTTGCTTCTTCGGCAAGTTGCGCTTCCGTAACTTCCGCAACGTAATCTGCAACTTTTTCAAATTCTTCATCATCTTCAATTTTTTCAAAAATGAAGTCTTCACCGTCTTGTTTTAATCTCATAATAACGACTTTATCGCCGGGTTTATTTGGATTTGCGGGATCAAAGCCTTCTACGGGATACAAAAGACCATATTCAACCTCATCAACTTCGACGATGTCAATAAGTTCAAATTTAACGTGATTACCGTGTTCATCAATTGTTTCAATAATGTTGTCATTATTTGTACTGTTTGCCATTTTTGACCTACTTTCTGTCTAAATACTGTTGTAAAATTATACATGCACTTTCCGTATCAACAAGTCCTTTATTTTTTGTATATTTTTTGCCGACAGTTGCCAAATTGCGCTCTGCCTGACGACTTGTGAGTCTTTCATCTTCAAAAACGATTTCATATTCGTCTTGAAAATTTTTTGCAAAATTAACACAATCTTCCGCCTGAATACCGATAGTTCCGTTCATATGTTTAGGTAAACCAACGACAATCGTATTTGCGTTGTAATTTTTGCAAAGATTTTTTATATTGTCAATAGCCTTATCTTCAGGTACACGACTAATCGCAGGTATCGGTGTTGCAATTATCCCCAGTGGGTCACTGACTGCAATTCCTATCCTTTTTGTACCTACATCAAGACATAAAATTCTAATCACTGTTCGCCGACCCATTTCTTTTCGATTTCATCTATAAGCTTCTCAACAATTTTTATGTCAATTTCTTTTGTTTTTTCTTCTTTTTTTCTAAAAATATTTGTCGGAAAATGAAATTCTTTATGATGTTGTTTTTGATTAAATAGATACTCATACACACTCTTTTTAATCATTTCTTCTTTCATTTCTTGTTTCAATTCTTCATTAAACAGTACAGAATACAAAATTTTGGCATAATCCGTAAAATCTGTATAACCGAAAAGATAACAGGTTGTAATTACATTTTGCAAGAACAAAGAATTTGTTTCTTCTTTCCAAATATTGTTATAAGAATTTTTTATTGATTGTTCAATATAATCGAGAGTCAAATTTTCTTTATTAATAAAATCATCAATCAGAATTTTAAAATCATCATTATCTTTTATGGTAAAGAACCATTTGTCCAAATAATTAGTAGAATACAGAAGATTTACAATTTTTTTATTTAACTGAATTGGGAGAATATTTTCACGAACCCATTCATATTCATTTTGTTCAAGAGGCTCTATATCACACATAAGCATTGACCAACAGATGAATTCATATTTCATCGTTTCCTTTCTGACTTTGGTCAAATCAAGAGCATTATTCAAAAGAGTCTTGCAATATTCAGGAGAAACTTCAAATCTGATTTCATCTTTAGAAAAGCGAAGAGAAATCCTTTCAAATTCCTGTTCAGAAAGATTAAAGAATCCGAAAGAATCAACAATACCATACAATTTGCTAACTACGAGCGAAAACATCATCAAAGAACCGTCTTTACGTTTTCTTGAAAAAATAAAACCCTGATTATAATGTCCGTCCGGAACGCCGGTATAACACTTATAAGGAACCGATTCAGCCATAACTTTCTTATAAAATACGTCAGCAGCTTGTTTAGTTGCCCCTGCAAGTTTTAAGATATTCAAACTTTTTTTACAAGCAGTTCTGATTATATCATCATTAGTTATTAAATGTAAAAATTCAAGGGCGTCAATAGCAAGCGGAGATTTTGTTTCTCCTAAAATGTCAATTGTTTTCAACAGAACATCTTGAGGATAATCAGCATATAAAATCGGCGCTAAAATATTAGCTAGATTGTTGCCTGTATAATCTTCCGCTAAAGAATTTATCAAAAGTCCTTTATCATTATTTTGTAATGCGGCTAAAAAATCGAGGAAATCAATTTGTGTTTCAGGATTGACAACAGCGTGTTCCAGAAGTTTTTCGGTATCATAATTTATAATGGCTTCCGCATCATTCAAATACTCAAAAAATTCTTGATAATCAATATCTTTACCAATAGTTTTAAAGATTTGAATAAGTTGATACTTCAAAATATCAGTTTCGGAAGGATTTTCTAAAACCTTCATAGCCATTTCTTCAAATTGATTTCTTGGTATGTATTCTATGCATACAGCACGAAGAATATCCGTGTATTTATCTTCATTTTGTTTAGACATTTCTTTGCAGAGGATTTCAAACATAGTCTTAAAATCATCAATTTCACGAAAATCCTTAGTTTTTTCAATAAAAACCTCAAAAGAAAGTCTTGTATCAGATTTTAAATCTGACAAGACGGGAAGAATTTTTGCTCTAATTTGAAGTTTATTTAATGCCATTATTAAATTTTACTCCAGAAACTGTCCAGAATAGCTTGCGCTTCACCTGAGGGCATTTTGTCTTCCATAATTAAGTACTGAACAGCAATCATAGCACATTCAGAACAAATATTAACCCCCGGACCTTGAACCCTTTTTAAGACCTGAGTATTCGGTCTGCCACAGAAACTGCAAAATACAGGCTCCGGACCTTTATTATCTTTGTCTGTGTTCTCAATTTTAGATTTTTCATTTCTGACTTTATTTCTTGCCCCAGAAAGAGATACTATTTTTTCTTCTTCGCTCATAAATTACCCTTTTTGTTAAGCATATTGTATCGTAAATTTAATATTATTGCAAAAAAAATAAAAATTTACTAATATAGACGAATAGACAATTTTGGTGGAGATATTTTTGTTATGCAAAAAACGTTATTAATAATTGGAATTTTGTTTGTTACATTAGTTTCAACTGCTTGTGTCAACAAATTTGCAGTTCAGGAATTAAATAATAATGCTAAGGCAATGATGGCGGAAGGACGTCTTGATGATGCAATAGCAAGACTTGAATCAAGTATAGATTTAGATGAAAGAGTTTTTGAAACGCATTATAATCTTGCTGTTGTATATATTCAAGCGAAGAAGTATGATAAAGCGATTAAATCTTTAGAAAAGACAATTGAATTAAACCCTGACTTTGCAGATGCATATTACTCACTGGGGGTTGCATACGAGGATAAGGCTATTGATATAATTAACGGAGAAGTCAGAGATGAAAACGGAAACGTTATAGAGCAAGATGAAGACACAAATAGTGATGACACTGATAAACAAAGAGTTCTTTCAAATTCAGAAAAGACACAAATTTGTGATTTTATAACGAATGCAATTGATTTTTATAACAAATATCTGTCAAAAAGTGAAAAAGCAACAGACAAAGATAAAGTAAATGAAAAGATTGAATCCTTAAATAAGGATTTAGTAAAATACGGAGTTGAAACGTCATCGGAAGAGAAGGACAGATAGATGTTTGCAGCAGGAGAAAGAGTTGCTTTTTATCTCTTTGGCAGACCTGTTATGAAGTATGGAATTACAATGGGAACAGCAATAGCTGTTTCCGTTTTTATTTTAAATAGAATAAGAAAAAAATATTACAGTGAAGTTATTTCAGAAGAAAATCTCTACGACTTATCATTTTGGTTAATAATCGGCGGTATTTTAGGGGCAAGATTATGGTATGTTTTATTAAATATTTCCTATTATCGTTTTAACTTAGATGAAATTTTAGCAATCAGTCAGGGAGGTATTTCAATACAAGGAGCCATTCTTGGCGGGGTTATATCGGGATATATTTATGTCAAAAAACACGATTTATGTTTTTTAAAACTTGCAGATATGTTTGCATTAGTATTACCAATCGGTCAGGCTATCGGAAGATGGGGTAATTTTTTTAATTCCGAAGCATATGGAAAACCTTGCAATTTATTTTGGAAATTATATATTGCACCTGAATACAGACCGGAAAAATATTTTTATAATGAATATTTTCACCCGACATTTTTATATGAATCAATAGCAAACATTGTAATATTTTGTATTTTATATTTTTTATTACGGAAAAAGTTTACGAATAGAGGCGGAACAATATTTTTCAGTTACTTAATTTTATATTCAACCGTCAGATTTTTTATTGAATTTATAAGAATTGACAGTGTTTTAAACATTGGGAACATTCCCATTGCAGTAATTGTATCCATTTTATTTTTTGTTATAGGATTAATAGGATTATTGAAAAATATCAAAAAATAGCGGTTTTACTTGCGATAAAATTTATTCAAGGATATAATAAGTGTATTATGAATAAGAAAATGGTATGGCTTACAGAAATCTTTATCTGGGTGATTGTATTTCTTGCACTTATTTTAGGCTTTACATATTCATTTGCGACGTCAAAAATGAAGAATCATAGTTATTATATGTTTTTCAAAGATGTTGACGGTCTGTCGAAAGGTTCACCTGTGAGAATGATGGGGTATCATATAGGACATGTACAAGATGTAGAAGTATTTCACGATGACATATTTGTATCATTTATAGTAACCGAGCGGGATATCTATATTCCGTCAGGAGCAATAGCGAGGGTAGAATTTTACGGATTAGGCGGATCTAAATCACTGGAGATATTTCCACCAAAAGAAAAACATTCGGAAAAGGAAGTAATAATTTCCAAAATGCCATATAGAGTTACAGATTATTATGAGCAGGGACAAAAAATCAATTCATTACTGGAAACAATGATGGTAAATACAGGAATTATGCTGGATAATTTTGTTGGAAGCGGAATAACAATTCCGATGATTAAAGATTCTGCACAGCATGTAAATAATATGATACAATCTTATATAGAAGATAAAACAGGTGTAATGAAGAAAATATCGAAATATTCTTCAAATGACCAAAACAGGGAAAAAGAAGAAGAAACAGAAGAAGAAATTTTTCAAAAGGAGTAATTGTATATGAAAACGATAAAAACAGTGGCAAATGATCCATTTACAACGGTTTGTGAACATCCGTTATGCCACCAAAATTTGTCGATAATAAGAGATAAGAATACCGGTTCGGAATTATTCAGAAATGCGATAAGACGCCTAACGTATTTACTATTATATACAGCAACACAAGATTTAGAAACGGAAGAGGTAACAACTGTTACGCCGATTACGGAATGTAAAACGGAAGTATTAAAAAGAGATGTTAAAATTATACTTGCTCCGATATTAAGAGCAGGATTAATTTTTTCTGACATAGCGAGTGAAGTATTACCGACAGCGAGCATAAGACATATAGGAATGTATCGTGACGAACACAGTTTAAAACCTGTTTGGTACTATGACAAAACTCCGATAATGTATGATGATCCGGAAAAAACAATAGTTTTTATTTTAGATCCTATGATAGCGACGGGAAATTCAGCAATAGATTGTATCAAACTTTTTGCAGGGAAACGCATACCAATTAAAAACATTCGTTTTGTCAGTTTAATTTCTGCACCTGAAGGACTTGCAAAAATAAGAAAACATTATCCTGACTTAAAAATTACAACCGCCCATATTGATGAAACCCTGAACAAGTCAGGATATATAGTTCCGGGATTAGGCGATGCAGGCGACAGAATTTTTAACACGGTTGAAGATTAATGTTTTATTTTGCTGATTTTTTCGGTAAAAAGGTTTTAAAATCAACAATCTTAGATGGTTGTGAACATTTTTTCACGACTAGGGATTTTCCACTGTTTCAAGGAACACGGAATGACTT
>CAZKAS010000052.1:0-12360 GCA_964550875.1 uncultured Muribaculaceae bacterium
TAAGATATTGCTAGTATCTATTTGTTTAAATTACTGCTGAGTGTGCTTACGTCCACCTTGAGGAGGAACATTCGCAACAGTACCTTCAATCATCTTCAAAAGCGCCTGTTGAACGCCTTCTCCGCTTACATCTCTGGTTATACTTGGGTTTTAGTATTTTCTTGAGTTTTTATAAATTTAATCATCGTAAATTATTACTTTTTCAGACTTTTGTGCTTCTTATTTAGAAATTTGATAAAGTTTGAGCAAAATATTTTCTACATCATCACCGACATAACCTGCTTCCGTCAAAGTAGTTGCATCAGCAACCGCAAACGGTACGTCAAGCATTTTTGCAAGAGTTTGAGCAAGCAAAGTTTTTCCACTACCGGTAGGACCGACGAGAAGTATATTACTTTTGTAAATTTCAACATCATTTTTACTATCCGACATTGCATTATGCGCAAGTCTTTTATAATGATTGTAAACAGCAACCGAAAGAACCTTTTTTGCATCATCTTGCCCAATAATATATTGATCAAGATAAGCTTTAATTTCATGAGGTTTCGGAATATCTTTCAATTCATCTTTTGTATTACCTTCAACGATATCCTTAGTGTCTTTATCTTTCGTATCTAAAAATTCTTCATCTAAAATTTCGTTACAAAGTTCAACACATTCATCACAAATATAAACTTCAGGACCGGCAATTAATTTTTTTACCTGATCTTGAGTTTTTCCACAGAACGAACACTTTAAACGAGTGTCATCATGATTAGCCATTGTTTATTAAATCTCCTCACTAATAAACGATTTATGGCGGCTATAATAGCCGCCGCCATCAAATCAATTTACTATTTTTTTTCACTCATAGTTACAACTTTATCAATCATACCGTATTCGAGTGCTTCAGCAGGTGTCATAATATAATCTCTGTCTGTATCTTTTTCGATTTTAGATAATGATTGTCCTGTATTTTTTGCAAGAATTTCATTCAAAGTCTTTTTAATTCTGCAAATTTCAGCAGCTTGAATTTCAATATCTGTTGCTTGACCTTGAGCACCACCTAACGGTTGGTGAATTAACACTCTTGAGTGAGGAAGTGCCATTCTTTTTCCGGGAGTTCCTGCTGCAAGAAGGAAAGCACCCATTGACGCGGCTTGACCCAAGCAAATTGTTGAAACGTCTGCTCTAATATGTTGCATTGTGTCAAATATTGCCAAACCTGCCGTTACACTGCCTCCGGGAGAATTAATATATAACATAATATCTTTCTCCGGATTTTCACTGTCTAATAATAACAATTGTGCAACGATAAGGTTTGCAACCATATCATCAATTTGAGTTCCGAGAAAAATTATTCTTTCTCTCAATAATCTTGAGAAAATGTCAAATGATCTTTCTCCTCTGCTCGATTGTTCAATTACGACCGGTACAAAACTCATTTTTTTCTCCTGTTTTCTTATTTAGAACTGATATTCGCATTGTCCAAAAGGAATTTTGTTACCTTTTGAGCCATAATTTGTTGATTTAAGGAATAGAACAAATTAGGATTTTGTTGAATTTCTTTTACGATTTCTTCCGGAGAAGTTCCGTAAAGTCTTGAAATTTCCATCATTTTTCCTTCAATATCCGCACCTTCAACCTTTATATCTTCTTTTTTTGCAATGTCTGCAATAATTAAAGCAGTTTTAATTCTCTTTTCCGCTTCTGCTCTCATTTCCGTAGTAAGAGTTTCACCGCCTTCTTTTTTCATAAGATCATCGAAATTTTGCCCTTGAAGTTCTGCTTTTTGACGCATTTCATCCAACATTGCACCAACTTCACGATTAATCATTGCATCTTGAATTTTCATTTCTGTTTCTGCAAGAAGTCTGTCGTAAATAACAGTTGTTGCTCTTTTATCGTTTTCAGCTTTTTCTGAAGAGTCTAAATATGTTTTTATATCTTCTTTGAGCGCATCAACAGTATCAAATTTACCTGCTCCAACCTTCTTTGCAAGTTCGTCATCTAATTCGGGCAAAATTCTTTCTTTAATTTCATTCAATTTAATTTTAAATTCTGCATCTTTTCCCTTAATATTTTCGTCATGATATTCTTCAGGGAATTTAACTTGAATAGTAAATTCAGAACCAATTTCTTTTCCGACCAATTGTTCTGCAAATCCCGGAATGAAGTTACTGTGTGCCAAATCAAGCAAATATCCTTTAGCAGCGCCACCTTTTATTGCTTCACCTTCCACGAAACCTTCAAAATCAATATTTACGAAATCTTTGTCACAAGAAACTCTACCTTCAACTTTTTCAAGTTTTGAATATCTTTCTTTGATTCCGTCGATTTCTTTATCCATCGCATCTTCGGGCTGTTTAAACATTTCAATTTTTACGTCCATACCTTTGTATTCAGGTAAAGTAAATTCCGGACGAAGCTCTACTTTTGCTTTTGCAGTTAGTGAACCGTCTTCTTCAAACTTAAAGAAGTCCAGAGAAGGATCGGTAATTGTATCCAAGTTATTTGATTTAATTGTTTCAGTAAAGAGTTTTGGCAAAATTGCATCCAAAACATCTCTTTGTATATATTCAACACCAACATGTTTTTCGACAATTTTTTGAGGAGCCTTCCCTTTTCTAAAACCGGGGATATTAACATATTGAGCAACTCTTTTGCAGGCTTTGTCGTATGCTGATTTTACCTCATTTGCATCAACCTTAATATCCATCAATACTTCGTTATTTTCATTTTTTTCTAAATTTACACTCATCTTTTTGACCTTTACTGTAATAACTGTAAACATTATAGAACAAACATACACAAAAGAAAAACAGTTTTATAAACTCAATAGTAGCAAGCATTTACGATATTTTTATTTACCAATGAATTTTAATAGTCCAATCAGATAAAATTTTGATTAGTCAAAGGGAAAATATATTTTTTTTGAAAAACCGAAAAAACAGCCATAAAGAGCAATGATAAAAAAGCAGTAAAAGCTTATCATAATTTTACCATACACTCTGTTCTTCTTTTACTCGGTTGCTCACTCCCTTTCGTTTTTAGCGAAAGGGTTTTCTTATAAAAAAAGAACCCCGCACGGGATTCTTTTTTAACATTGTGATTATGGAGCGAGAATTGTTATGACGTTACGACCTTCCAAAGAGGGTTTTCTTTCTATAGTCATTTTTACGTCTTTCAAGTCCTCTAAAAATCTGTTTGCCAAATCGTAAGCCAATTGATTATGTTGCATTTCACGCCCTCTAAGCATAACAACGATTTTAACTTTATTTCCGTCAGCCAGAAATTTTTTAATACTCTTAATTCTTACTTGATAATCATGGACATCGATTTTGTATCTGATTTTAATTTCTTTTATTTCAACGACTTTTTGTTTTTTCTTAGCTTCTTTGGCACGTCTTGCCACTTCATATTTATATTTACCATAATCAAGAATTTTTGCTACGGGAGGTTCTTGATTGGGCGAAACGACTACCAAATCCAAATCTCTATCTTCAGCCATTTGCAATGCTTTTGCCGTAGATACAACGCCATGATTATTGCCCTCATCGTCAATAAGACGAACTTCTTTTGATGTAATCCTGTCATTCAACAACGAATTGTTGTTTTGGTTAAAATCTCTGCTGATAATTATTCTCCTTCATTATACTGTCTGTGAACTTTATAATAACAAGAATATAGCGTTATAGCAAGTTATTCACAAAAAGATTATGACAATTTTGTAAACATGGGGTTGATTTTAATTTATGTTTTAAATAGTATTGAGTTGAAGCCAAAGACGTTTGGGGGATCGAAAAGGTCGAAGTCGGCGGGAGTCGCAGAGTTATCAACGATAAACGCAAGACGGTACGGCGGTCAGGTCTTAGAGGTGCAGGCGATAGTCGCACGTTTTAGGAAAAGGCAAAGATTCTTAAAAAAACACCCAAATCAGGTAACATCAAAATCTAGATACAAATCTCATTTTTCTTGAGATTTCATAGAATTTTCGATTTTACGATTGGTTTCACTCGTAAATTTTTTTGCGAGGGAAAAACAGGTCGATAAAATACAAAGGAGCAAAAATGGCAACAAAAGCTTTCAAACAAGAAAAAGCTGAATCCATTAAAGAAAAGATGGAAAAGGCACAAGTAGCCATCATCACTGAATACAAAGGAATGTCTGTTGAAGAAATTCAATATCTTCGTAGAGAACTTCAAAAAGTCGGCGGTGACTATATGGTTACAAAAAACACTTTGGCAAAGTTGGCAATTAAGGGAACTCAATTTGAAGTATTGGCAGAAACATTCAAAGGACCGATTGCGGTAGCATTTGGATTTGAAGATCCTGCACAACCGGCAAAAGTTCTTGCTAAATTTATCAAAGAAAAGAAGAAAGGTGTTATTGTTGCAGCAGGCTTAGACGGACAATTATTAAATGCCGAAGAAGCAAAGGCACTTGCAGAAATTCCTTCAAAAGAAGAACTTTATGCAAAAATGCTTGGCTGCGTAAATTCACCGGCAACAGGTATCGCAGGCGCTGTCAACGCTGTAATGAGCAGTTTGGTCAGAGCAATCGATGCAGTTGCAAAACAAAAAGCTGCATAATTATAGCGGCATAAACACAAAAAGAAAATAATTAAAGGAGAAATAAAATGAGCAACGTAACAGAAATTTTAGAAAAAATCGAAGCACTCACATTGCTTGAAGCAGCAGAATTAGTAAAAGCAATGGAAGAAAAATTCGGCGTATCAGCAGCAGCACCGGTAGCAGTAGCAGCAGCTCCCGCAGCAGCAGCTCCGGCAGAAGACGAAGCAACTGAAGTTAACGTAATTTTGACTTCAGCAGGCGCAAACAAAATCGCAGTTCTTAAAGAAGTAAGAGCTTTGACAGGACTTGGCTTGAAAGAAGCAAAAGACTTAGTTGATGCAGCACCGAAAGCAATCAAAGAAGGCGTTAAGAAAGAAGAAGCAGCAGAAATCAAGAAAAAACTTGAAGAAGCAGGCGCAACAGTTGAACTTAAATAGTTTCAGCATAATTCTTTTAAAAAAGGCGAACCAAACGGTTCGTCTTTTTTAGTATGAGTAATAAAAATTTTTCAAAAATCAGATAGAAGTTATAATCCAAATAAACTTCCTGCAAAGTTTTGCAAACAGCATGGCGATAAAGCCGAAAATCAAATCATAGATGGCTCTTGTAAAACTTTCAAATAGGAGCCAATCCATAATATAGGAAAAATTTTCATGTTTTAGGAGTTGAACCAATAGCACGTAGAAAAAACCTAACAAATGAATAATAAAAACAGCGGTTACAGTAGCTTTAAACATATTTTTAACGGAGTGATTTTTATACATAATGCCACCTGCAATTAGTGAAGCAGGTATAAAAGCTAAAATGTAGCCGAAATATGGTTGCAGAACATAATCAAAACCGCCGCCCAAACCAAAAACGGGAATAAAAGTTAAGCCCAAAACGATATAGAAAAAAGCCGAAGTCATTGTACAAGCTGCACCCAGCAATGCAACAGAAAAAAGCAAAACAGGGATTTGAGGGACATAAGAATATGACTTAAAAGCGAAAAGAGCTGATAAATCCTGAAAAAATTCCGGATGCAGCAAACCGACGAAAGGTTGTAAAACGTTAAATAACTTTATTTTTGTGAAGGTAGCCACGATAAGGAGAATTGTAACGAAGCCGACCAACGATAAGATTCCGACAAGTCTAAGCGGAGAATATTGAGGAATTTTATTTTTGTTAAGTTGTAAATCATTAGTCATTTTATTTGCCCAAAGAAATCATCTTTCAATTTATTGTAATTTGATTTAAATTTATCATACCAAATATTTTCAGTAAACATTATTAAGGCATCTTCATTATTATCTTGATAATATTTTTTTCTTGTACCTATGGTAGAGAAGCCGAACTTATCATAGAGGGAAATAGCGGCAATATTACTTTCACGAACTTCAAGAGTAATATATTTAATCATTTTTTTGTAACAAACATCAATCAAGTCAAACATCAAAGTCTTAGCGACACCACTTCTGCGGAAATTCGGGTGAGTTGCAATAGTCGTGATATGGGCTTCTTCAAAGATTTGCCAAACGCCATAGAAGCCTGCCATATCCCCTTTAGAAGTCAAAGCACACCTATAAGTTGCCAATTTATTTGAAATTTCATTTTCAAAAGATTCTCTTGACCAATGATGATTAGGATAGGCGACCTCTTCAATTTCCATAATTTCATCAAGGTCAATTTCCGCTATATCTTTTATTGAAACTTTTAATAACATACAGACATTGTAACACGATTTTAAAAACAGGGCAGAAGACAATATTTTTGTTAAAAATTTTACATATTATAAAAAATACATTATTCTTTTAGAAGAAGAGGATTTTTTATGAAAAAGATTATATTACTTATCGCATTAATGCTAATATCAATGCCGATTACACAGGTAAAAGCGAACGAAGAAACAGTGAAACCTGTTAACACTAAGACCGTTACGAATAAAACGGAACCTTTAAAATCATATGATAATGATGATTTTGAAAAACAGGAGTTTGCAAAGACGAAAGCAGAAGAGGCAATAAAAAATGCAAAAAGGCAAAATGCGGAATATAAAAAAGCACAAAGAGCTGCAAAAAAAGAACTTCAAAATCTCAAGCGTCAAAGAAATGAAGAACGTCTTAAATATGAAAAAGAAATGAAGGAAAAGCAAAGTTCTAATATAAAAATAATAGCAGAACCAGAAACAACAGTAGAGGAAGATACTGTTCAAGAAACAAAAGAAGAAAAGAAATCAATTATAAATGAAGAAACCTTAAAAGAACAGGTAATAAATGAAAAAAAATCAGAACAAATACAAAAAGAATCAGAAATAAAGCACAAATTGCAACCACAAGAACCACAATCGTTAACACAAAAAAAACAGAGCGAAAATGTTAATAAAGAAGAACAAAAAGTTTTAGAGAATATAGAAGAAACAGATACGGAAAAAAGTTCCGATAAAATTGACAATAGTAAAGAAACTAACGTAACAGAAACAGAAACAGAAACAGAAACAGAAACAAAAACAGAAATAGAAACGAAAGAAGAAATCCAACCGGAAGAAAAACAAGAAGAGGTTGAAAATAGAGCAGATAAAAAGCAAGAATATATTCCTGTAGAAAAAAGCAAAAGGGAGATTACACAATACAAAAAGCAAATTAAACAGGCAGGTTTAAAGTTCAGCGAAGAAGATTTTGTGAAACAGGCAGAATTGAACAATACAGAAATGGTAAGAACATATCTTATGGCAGGAATGAAACCTGACGTAGCGCTTAAATCAAACACGACTCCATTAATTTGGGCAAGTTTCAACGGAAATATTTCAATGGTGAAGAACCTCATAGAAGCCGGAGCTAATGTAAACACAGCAAATACGGACGGCTTTACACCGCTACATGCAGCCGTTGAGAGTGAAAAGACTGAAGTCGTAAGATATTTGTTGCAAAAGGGAGCAAAAATAAACACAACAACGGTTAAAGACGGAACAACACCGTTACATACGGCTTGTTACAAGGGGAATACGGAA
Source organism: uncultured Muribaculaceae bacterium (assembly GCA_964550875.1). Classification (GTDB taxonomy): domain Bacteria; phylum Cyanobacteriota; class Vampirovibrionia; order Gastranaerophilales; family Gastranaerophilaceae; genus RUG841. The sequence continues at coordinate 7,540 of CAZKAS010000052.1, forward strand.
ATTGCACAAATTTTAATTGTAGCAGGAGCAAATATTGAGGCAAAAAACATTCACGGAACGACGCCGTTAGTTACAGCGACTTTTTACGGACAAAAAGGAGTAATAGAACTTTTAAAATCAAACGGAGCGAAAATAGACGTTGATTCAAAAGAAGGGGAAATACTTACTAAATCGGCAATTACAGCAAATAAAACCGAATCTTATTCCGAACTTGTAAAATCGGGAGCCGACATTAATATGACAGATGAAAGTGGCAAAACGATGATACAATCGGCAGTAGAAAAAGGTGATTTAGAAACTGTAGAAGCATTAATTAAAAGCGGAGCGAACGTAAATGTAAAATGCAAATACAAAGGAAGTTCTGAAGTAACACCTTTAATGACGGCAGTAATGACAAAAAACGAAGAAATAATAAAAGTTTTATTAAAATCAGAAGCTGACATTAATTTGAAAGAAAAAAATCTTGGTTTAACGGCATTACAAATTGGAGTTTTGCAGGGAGATGAAGATATTGTTGCAGATTTAATATTTAATGGAGCAAACATTAATTCAGTTACGAACGACGGATTTACAACAGCAGACATTGCACTTGGGAAAAAAGATATTTCAATGTTGAAAAAATTAGTAGCAGCAGGAGCAATGTTTGGTAAAAAGACAGGTGCAGAACTTGTAAAATATGGTTGTTCAATGAATTATGACAATGAAAAAAATCTGTATAAAATTGATGCAAATGATGCTATTACAGCAGTTTTAGAACTGGAACAAACCCCAAACCAAAATTATTTTAAATACATGGAGAAATCGTACACATACAGGAAAGAGCAAGGATTTGCATTAAACGGACATATTTTAAAGATATACAGACTTTTATATGAGATGATGGAATAATGACATCAAGCGTTTATGTACACATACCATTTTGTCGGCAAAAGTGTTTTTATTGTTCATTTTGCTCATATCCAAAACTTGAATTAAAAGATATATACATTTCAAATTTATTAAAGGAAATTGAAACCAGATATCAGAAAGAACAAATTCAAACGCTTTATATCGGAGGAGGAACACCATCATTAATTGATTATTCGCAACTCAGTCAAATTATTTCAAAGTTTAAACTAAAAGAAGACTCTGAGATTACGATAGAAGCAAATCCCGAAAGCACAACAAGAGAATGGCTTAAAGGTATTTTTGATGCAGGAATAAACAGATTAAGTTTTGGCGTACAAAGTTTTGACGATAAGTTATTAAAAATAATAGGTCGCAAACACACGGTAAAACAAGTTTTTGATGTAATTTCAACGGCAAGAGAAATAGGGTTTAAAAATATAAACATAGACCTTATATATGGATTGCCGACACAGACAATGGCTGATTTTTCAGTATCAGTAATAACAGCGTGTGAAATTGGAGTTGAACACATTTCATCTTATGGATTAAAAATAGAAAAAGGTTCAAAATTTTATAAAAAAAAGCCTGAAAACGTACCTGATGAAGAAATTCAAGCGGATATGTACTTAAAATTATGTGAAATAGCAAAAAAATATGGCTATCAGCATTATGAGATAAGTAATTTTGCAAAAAAAGGGTTTGAGTCAAACCACAATATAAATTACTGGAATGCTCAAAATTATTATGGATTTGGTTGCGCAGCAAGTGGTTTTGAGGGGAATACGAGATATACACACGAAAAAGGAATAGAAAAATATATTAAAAATCCTTTAAAATTGGTAGAAGAAGAAATTTTAGATAAACAAACAAAACTTGAAGAAAATATCTTTTTAGGATTTAGAAAAGCAGAAGGCATAAATGTTTTAGAAATAAATAAAAATTTTGAAATAGATTTTGAGAAAAGATATTCTGATATTTTAAAGAAATATAAAAAATATCTCAGAAAAACGGAAAAAGGTTATGCGTTAACAGATGAAGGATTTTTGCTCAGTAATTATATCTTGTCGGATTTTTTGGAATAGGCTATTATTAATTTATGATTGATACACATGCGCATTTAAATATTGAGAATTACGAAGACAGAATTGATAAAATTTTGGCGGAGTCGAAGGAAGCAGGGGTTGAAAAGATTGTAATTCCCGGAGTTGTACCGAGTGAATTTGACAGCATAATTAAGTTGATTGAAAAATACGACAATTTATACGGAGCAGTAGGAGTTCAACCTAAAGAAATTACGAATTTGCCAAACAATTGGTTAGAAATAACCGAAAGTTATTGTAATCACCCGAAAATTGTTGCTATTGGGGAAATAGGACTTGATTATTATTGGATAAAAGAGCAAGAAAATCATAATTTGCAGAAAGAAATTTTTATCAAACAAATTGAACTTGCAAAGAAGAAAAAGTTACCGATTTTAATACATGACAGGGAAGCACACGGAGATACTTTCGATATTTTAAAAGAATATACAGAGGGAGAAATTCCTGTTGTAATGCACTGTTTTTCAGGCTCTCCCGAATTTGCGCAAAGATGTTTAAAAGAAGATTGGTACATTGCATTGGGAGGAGTAGTAACTTTTAAGAATGCCAAAAAGACAAAAGAAGTTGCCAAAATTGCTCCACTCGACAAACTCTTGTTAGAAACGGATTCTCCGTATTTAACACCTGTACCTTTTAGAGGAAAAGAAAATTCTCCTGTTTATGTCAAATACGTAGCGGAAGAAATTGCGAAAATAAAAGAAATAACTTTTGAAGAGATTGATAAAGCAACAACAGAGAATGCGAAGAAAATATTTAATTTTGGAGAAAAATGAAAGAAAGATTAGATAAAATTTTATTTGATTTAGGTTATTTTGAGACAAAGAGTAAAGCTCAAGCTGCAATAATGGCAGGTAATGTCAAAATTAACGGAGAAAAAATCACAAAAGGCGGATACCAACTTGAATACAATGAAGGTATTGATATAGAGGTCAAATCAATGCCATATGTATCGAGAGGCGGATATAAACTGGCAAAAGCAATCAAAGCATTTGAATTAAACCTTAATGACAGAATTTGTCTTGATGCGGGAGCCTCAACGGGTGGTTTTACGGATTGTATGTTACAAAATGGGGCAAAAAAAGTTTATTCCGTTGATGTCGGATATGGACAATTTGCTTGGAAACTCAGGACAGACAACAGGGTTAAAGTTGTTGAGAGAATGAATATTAAAAATTGTACAAAAGGAGATATTTACGAAGAAAACGACATTTTGCCAGATTTTTGCGCAACGGATTTATCTTTTATTTCAATAAAAAAAGTTTTAAAAAATATTTTGTCGTTGATGCAAGCAAAGGACATACGGATTGTTTCGCTGATAAAACCGCAATTTGAGGCAGGTCGTGACGAAGTCGGAAAAAACGGAGTTGTACGAGATAAGTTAATTCACATAAAAGTTATTAATGAAATCATTAATTTTGCACAGGAAGAATTAGGTCTGATTGCTTTAAATTTAACTGTTTCACCTATAAAAGGGCCTGCCGGGAATGTTGAATATCTTGTACTTTTTTCTGATACAGAAGAGGGGAAACAAGATTTTGAGGTTGAAAATATTGTAAATGATACAACACAGGAATTATAGATGATAAAAGCAGATTTACATTTACACAGCAATTTTTCAGACGGAAGCGAAAGCCCGAAGGAACTTTTAAACAGTATAGAATTAGCGAATATAACGACTTTTGCACTAACAGACCATGACACAATTGAAGGGTGCAAGGAAATAAAAACTTATATTCCTTCCGAAATTAAATTTATAAGAGGGGTCGAACTTACCTGTGAAACGCCCGATTTTAACTGTCATATTTTAGGATATATGTATAATGAAGAAGATAAGGGACTAGCAGATTTAATTGAAAAGGGTAAAAAACTAAGAAGAATAAAACTTGAAAAAAGAATAGAATATTTGAATGAAGTTTGGAATATAAAATTAACGGACGAAGAGTTAAATTGGTTATATACACGCCCCAGCGTGGTAAAGACACATTTTGCCAACATTTTGGTTAACAGAAAATTAGCAACTGACACTGTATCCGCAATGAAAAAATATTTAGATGCTTGCAAAGTACCAAACACTAAATTTTCAGCAGAAGAAGGCATTAATACACTATTATCGGCAGGAGCAATTCCGATATGGGCGCACCCACTTGGAGGAGAGGGCGAAACTCACATAAATAAAACTGAATTTTTGAATAGACTTGAACTAATGAAAAAACTTGGAATACAAGGAATTGAATGTTTTTATTCAAGATATACACAAGAGGAAATTGAATTTTTACTTGAGCAAACAAAGAAGAATAATCTTTTAATCAGCGGCGGAAGTGATTATCACGGAGCGAACAAAACAGTAAAAATAGGTTCATTAAATGTTGAAGGGATTGCTGTTTCTGAAGAAGAATTGACAATAATAAACAGAATAGAAGAAAGAATATAAGAATTTATATAAAGTCTTTTGGCATAATCGTGTTATTTTAAAATAAGTATGATAAAATATTTTCATACTTAACGGAGAATTAAGATGTCAAAAGAGAACGATAAAATTATTATAACAATAATCGGAGCGGATAAAGTCGGTATTGTAGCCAAAACTACCGCAGCACTTGCAGAGTGTCAAGTGAATATAGAAGATATAAAACAATCAATTATGCAAGATTGTTTTGTAATGTTTATGCTTGCCAATGCGGATAAAAGCCCGAAATCATTCAGTGAAATCAAAGAACGATTAACAAAAATCGGAGAAGAAATGAAACTTGAAGTTTGGGTACAAAAGAAAGCAATTTTTGACAAAATGCACACAATTTAGCGAGGTAAACAATGAACTTTTTCAGTGAGGATT
>CAZKAS010000053.1:0-12206 GCA_964550875.1 uncultured Muribaculaceae bacterium
TTTCAAATGTCACATCTTGATTCTTTGCGATAATAGATGTAATTCCTCCATCTGCGTAAATCGCAGCACCGGCACTTGCTTTATTTCCTGTGAATTTTGTATCTGTTATTGTTGTATTAACATTATTTGCAAAAATCGCACCGCCTGAACCTGCAGAGTTGCCGGTGAATGTTGAGCCTGTTATGTCAAGTTTGCCACCAGCTGCAAAAATCGCACCGCCACCATATGCTGTGTTGCCGGTGAATGTTGAGCCTGTTATATCTATTGTAGTATTATTTTTTGCATAAATCGCACCGCCGTTAAAATTACCATCAACTGCATTGTTGCTCTCAAATGTTGAATTTTTTATGTCGAGAGTACCACCATCTGCACTAATTACGCATCCATTCATGACTGCTGCATTGTTGGTAAACTTAACATTATTTATATCTACTGTTCCGTCATTATTTGTAATGGCTTTTTTGAAGTTCGTAAAGTTTGAAATATCGTTTAAGATTAACGTTTGTCCGCTTCCTATAGTTACTCCGCCACCTTTTGTTGTATTATCCGATAATATACCATCGATTGAGTTGCTTTGACCATTTATGGTAAACGTTCTATTATCTCCATCTAACACTCCAAGAGATTCTGCACCGGTAGGATCGTTTTCAAAGACTTTATATCCTGAGTTTGTAATATTGAAAGTATCTACACCGAGATCTCTATACTGTATATATGCGGGTAAAGAGTCTGTGACATTTAAAATTGATACCTCTAATTCTCCCTTTGTGGTTTGAGGAGTAAAGGTGTATAAGTTGTTTTGTGATGTTGCAATTTTTATTGTGTTGTTTCCGACTGTTACATTATCAAGATTTCCATCTAAATACTTCACTGTTTGTGTGGTACCTGCCGTTCCTTCTTCTACAATCTTGATTGAGTTTAAGTTAATTGTAGATGAACCTGAAGATGTTCCGACTGTGATTGTATCCATTGTACCAGTTCCAGCACCGCTATAGTCAACATTAAGATTCAATGTTGAATTTCCTGATAATGTGCCAACGTTCAATATATCGCCGGCATTGTCATTTTGTAAATCAAGTGTTGAGTCGCCTCCGATTACAAATTTATTCATTGTACTTGTTGCGGCTTTTTTTGTTCCTAATTCTAACGTACCGCCGTATAAAGTGGTTGTTGCAGAAGAAAGGGCAAGTTTGTTATTAAACAATACCGTACCTGTTGTCGGGTTGCCTGCTGAATCTTGGTTGATGTTCAAAGTACCGTCAACTGCAACTTCATCTTGTATGTTGATTGTTCTGTCTTGATTTGCAATGAGGTTTAGTGTTCCGCTATTAACAACTTCAATACCTGTACCTGTTCCGCCTGCAAAACCTGTAGTATTGTTGTTTTCAAATGTCACATCTTGATTCTTTGCGATAATAGAAGTAGTTCCTCCTCTTGTATAAATCGCAGCACCGCCATCTACTGCTATATTATTTTTAAAGTTTGTATCTGTTATTGTAGTATTAGCATTAAGTGCATGTATCGCACCGCCTTGTGTAGTTGCCGTGTTGCCGGTGAATGTAGATTCTTTTATTGTAAGATTACCATATGCAGCAATCGCACCGCCGTCACCGTTTGCCTCGTTGTTTGTGAATGTTGAGCCTGTTATGTCTGTCGTACTACCCTGTGCCAAAATTGCACCGCCCCAACCATTTGTAGCCTTGTTGCCGATGAATGTTGAACCTGTTATATCTGTTATAGTACCACCCTCTGCATAAATCGCACCGCCTTTACCAAAAGCATTTGTTACTTTGTTGTCGGTGAATGTAGAACCTGTTATATTAAGTGAGCCACTATATGCATAAATCGCACCGCCAAGGTCAGTTGTTTTGTTGCCGATGAATTTTGTTGCTTCTGATATTATAATATTACTATTTTGAGCAAAAATCGCACCGCCCGAATCAGATGCCGTGTTGCCGGTGAACGTTGCATTTGTTATTGTCGTATTAGCATACTTAGCGTAAATCGCTCCTCCGATACCAGCTGTGTTACTTTTATTTTCTTCGCCAAATATGGAATTTTTTATTGTAATAGTAATAAGGTTATCCGCATCAATTCCCTCTGCATAAATCGCACCGCCCTTCATGGGACCTCCTGCCGAGTTGTTATTGAATGTAGAATTTTCTATTGTAAGAGTACCACCATCTGCATTAATTACGCCTCCATCATTGTCTGATTCATTTTTGGTAAACGTAACATTATTTATATCTACTGTTCCGCCATTATTTGTAATCGTATTTTTGAAGTTCGTAAAGTCGGAAATGTTTTGTAAAATTAACGTTTGACCGCTTCCTATAGTTACTCCGTCACCTTTTGTTGTCCCATCCACTAATATACCATTGATTGTCTGGTCAAATTCATCCCCTTTTCCGCCACTTATTGTAAATGTTCTGCCTGTTCCACCTAACACTCCAAGTGTAGTTGTCGTTGTAGCATCGTCAACAAATACTCGATACCCTGTATTCGTAATGTCAAATTTATCTATTCCTAATGTTTCATCCTGTATATAATCAGGCAAAGAGTCTGTGACATTTACAATTGCTACCTCTAATTCTCCCTTTGTGGTTTGAGGAGTAAAGGTGTACAAGTTTTTCTGTGATGTTGCAATTTTTATTGTGTCGGTTCCGACTGTTACATTATCAAGAGTTCCATCTAAATACCTCACTGTTTGTGTGGTACCTGCCGTTCCTTCTGCTACAATATTGATTGAGTTTAACTTAATTGTAGGTGAACCTAAAGATGTTCCGACCGTGATTTTATCCATTGTATTTGCGGTACCGTTATAGTCAACATTAAGGTTCAATTTTGAATTGCCTGATAATTGATTAACGGTCAAATTATCGCCGGCATTATTGTTTTGTAAATCAAGTGTTGAGTCGCCTCCGATTACAAAACTTTTTATTGTACTTGTTGCTGCTTTTTTGCCTAATTGTAACGTACCTCCGTATAAAGTTGTTGTTACAGAAGAAAGGTCAATTTCGTTATTAAACAATACTGTACCTGTTGTCAGGTTGCCTGTTGCATCTTTGTTAATGTTCAATATTCCGTTATTACTCAAAGATCCGGCAACTGTAACTTTGTCTTGTATGTTGATTGTTCTGTCTTCATTTGCTATGAGATTTAGTGTTCCGCTATTAATAAAAATACCTGTTCCCGTTCCACCTGCTGAACCGGTTTGATTATTGTTTTCAAATAAGACATCTTTATTCTCGGCTAATATATCAACAATTCCTGCTTGGGAAAAAATAGCCGCGCCAGAAGTTGCCTTGTTCTCCGTAAAATCTGTATCTTTTATCGTGATAGTACTGCCAATTTGGGCATAAATCGCACCGCCTTGTGTAGTTGCCTTGTTGCCCTTAAATATTGAATCTTCTATGGTTAATTTGCTTGCAGATGCCCAAATTGCTCCGCCATATTCTGCTTCGTTTCCGGGATTGCTATCCATACCAAATTTTGTATTTGTTATCTTATTACTGTCGTTATTGCTGTTGGTTATGTTTATTGCTCCGCCTTTTCCGCCTTCATAAGTTGCTGTTCGCTGTCTTGTAGCCTTGTTCCCATAAAAATATGAGTCCTCTACAACCAGCAAACCTCCTTTGTTGTATATCGCTCCGCCTAACTCTACAGCTTCGTTATCCGTGAAATTTGCTGCTAACACTTTTAAATTGTTTGAATTATCACTTGAAAAATAAATTGCTCCTCCCGATAAAGTAGCTTTGTTCCCCGAAAAAAAAGGCTTCCTTCCATTAGATGATGATAATGTTAAGTCCGTATTATTCGCATATATCGCTCCGCCAATATTACCGGAATTATCTTTAAAAGTTGTTTCTCCTGCAATCTCAGCCGTTGTTCTGTTTAAATAAAGTGCTCCTCCGTTATGATGTGCAATGTTACCCTCAAATTCGTTTGCTAATTCATATGCTGTTGCGTTTTTTATATTTACAGTACTATCCTCTGCATAAATCGCACCGCCGTTTTCAGTTGCTGTGTTTCCCTTGAATTCCGTTGCTTTCGATATTGAAAGGTCACTCTTCTTTGCAAATATTGCACCGCCACTTTCATTCGCATTGTTGTTGATGAATGAGGCTTTCTTTACCGTGGTTGATGATGTTTCCGTATCCGATACGCCTATCGCATATACTGCTCCACCATATTTTGCTTGGTTGAGATCGCTTGCTCCTGTTCCTCCAAAGGTTGTCCCTTCTAAAGTAAGTTCACTGTCACATGCATATATCGCTCCACCGCCTGCATTGACCGCTCTGCTGTCCTTGAATTGTGTGTTCGATATTATAATTTTGCTAATAGTTGCGGAAATTGCTCCTCCAATTCCCGTTGTTGCGTTGTTAATGAATGTCGAATTTTTTATTGTACTTGGGGTTGAAGCAGTTCCTGAGTTTTTTGCCCAAATTGCTCCTCCGTCTGTACTAAGTAAATCACTATATGTTTTGTCTTCTATATTAAATCTTATACCATCATATGTTTCTCTCGTCCCTTCTGCTTCTGCCGACAACATTCCAAAAAACGCAAACATAGCCACTATAAACAGTAATGCAGGATTCTTTATTCTCTTATTCATTTTTTCATTTCTCCTAACATATTCATTTTATTCCTTTAAACCAACAGTTAGTATTTTTTCATTATCCCTATTATAAAGCTTTTTTCGTCGTGTATAAATCTTTTTTCAAAAAATATTAAAATTTTTAAAGTAAAAAATATTTTCTCCCTACAAATACGGTCTTTGTAACATTTTTTCCACAAACTCTTTTTGATGTCTTAAATTCCTTGTTGATTTTGCAATTTTTTTACTACCAGTGTTTATTTCATGCATAAGCTGAAATGCGTATCTGAATCTGCAAATATTTAAATCTTCTTCCTCTGCTCGTTTATGGATATATTCAAGCATTTTCGGAACATTTTGAGGAATGCTTTTCGGGTATTGCATCGCAAAGTATCCCTCAACGTCATCTGCTATGTTCTTTACTCCGATTTCTTTACATAACTTTATCCATTCATCAATTTGAGTTTCTGTATCATTTACAAATGGTAATAAAATATATTTTAATTCAAAAATACTGCTTGTCCCTTCCGCCGCTGCAGCATATTTTTTACAATTTTCAACAACTCTATCAAAGGCATCTGTTCTTTTGATTTTTTTATAAAGTTCGGAATTTCCGCTGTCTAACGATATAACAACCTCTCCGACGCCTGCCTTTAATACCTTCTCTATTGACGGTAAATACGTTATGCCTGATGAAGGTATAAAAATCTTTTTTACTCCTCTTGCAAGTAAAAAATCAATAATCTCTTCAAAATCTTCAAGAACTCCGACTTCTCCTCCAACAAATCTCACAATTCCGTCGTATCTTAAAACACCCGCTTCTTCCATATCTTTTAACATTTTTATCATTGAATACGGTTTAACAGCATTATATTTTGGTTTATCAAGGGCGGAATAACAATAATAACAGTTGCTATTGCATTTTGTCCAATGTGAAATGGTGATTTCATTAATGTAACATCCATCTTCCCAGTCGTTCCTGTTCATTAACATACAACAATTTTCGCAAGCGTGAAAAGGTATCTTCCCACGCTTCGCTCGTTCTTGCAGTCTGTTTTTTTGATTTACTACCTTTTTCCAGTTAACTTTTCTGCCGTCGTAATAAAAATAAAAACATGGCGATCTGTCTAAATCGCAATTACAACAATGTAATAGGCTGTCAAATCCTAAAAAAACACTCCTCTGCAATTGTTCGCAAAATTTGTAATACATTTTTTATCCGAATTTTTTGTCTGAATGTACTTGCTAACTCAGTGTAAATACTCTTTCTCCATAAATTTTAATTTGTTTACAAAAATTAGTCAATAATTGACCTCAATAATCAATTTTGTTATACTTCTCCCTAAAAAGAGTATTTATGAATTTGTTTAAAAAATATCTTCCCTACTTTTGTTTATCTGCTTTTAGTTGTTGCTTTGTTTATTGGTATTTATCTGCTCAACAGGTTATCCCTGATATCGCAATATCCTTTTATCACAAATACTCTAATTTTAACCTAATGACAGATAACAATTTATTTGAAGGAATGCAATTTTTATTTGAAAGCATTCAGTCTGATACCAGAAATTTGATTTTTGCCTTCTTATTAAGACCTCTCTGGCTAATCTTCGGAAAATCCTTTGAAACTTACACTTTTGGAATGTTTGTTTTATTCTTTATTCCCTCTATGACCGCTTGTTCCCTTTTCATAAACAAATTTATCTTAAACGATTGCAAAGAATTTCCGCTTTTCAAAACTGTAGTTTGCTTTTTATTGTTCTCTTCTCCGATTTTTTTATATACGCTTACAATCGGCTATCCTGATATATTCTCTGTCGGTTTCGCCGTTGTCGCTATTTATTTCTTCTTTAAAGCAAATATTTTGGAAAATTTTGATTGGAAAAATCTCGCAATTTCTTCAATATTGTTCTTCCTTGCTTTTTTATTCAGAAGGTGGCTACTCTTCGTTTTGGGAAGTTTCCTCCTCTCTTATTCGCTTTTTTATTCTTTTAAAATCATTACAATAAAAAATTATTCACCAAAAGAAAAATTAAAAAAATTTGTTTCCCTAATCAAAAATATTCTGTTCTTTTGTATGCTGTTTTTCGCTCTTTTCTTCGCTTTTGCAAATAATGTTTTGCAAGATATGTTTAATCCTCAATTCAGGCAACTCTTTCAGGATTATGCAATTTCTTTTTCCCAAAATTTTTATGCTGTTTTAAATTGGAGTAATAATTGTCTTTTTGCAGTCGTATTTGTTTATGCTTTATGTTTTACTAAAACCTCAAGAAATATAAAAAATCTTTTACTTAATTTCAAAAAAATACCCAAAAAAAATAAAAAAAATTTTGATAATTTTAATGAAAACTACTATGAAAATCTTGAAAAAAGAAACGATTTATTTGCGTTCTTTTTCTTGTATGCATTAATATATTTTGTTTCTTTCTATTTGACTTCTGAAATATGTATTGACCATACAATGTGGCTGTTTTTATGCGGATTAATTTGCGTAACGATTGCTTTGTATTCAATTATCATCGTTTTGCCGTTCAAAAAATTCTTTGCTGTCTTAATAATGATTTTTTCTTTGGCTAATTTATTTTTCGCTTGTTCGGATAATGTAAAAATTAAAACTTCTCCGATATTAAAATCTCTTTTCGTAAGACAAGTTATTGTTCCAAATAAAGTTCCCAACTTTGAAATATTAAAGGAAACAGAAAATATAATCAGAGAAAAATACAAGTCAAATTCGAAATTCAGATACTCAATGTGGTGCTTTTGGAATAATATCTATAATCCTCACTTAATATTTCAAAGTGCCTATGATTCAGACTTGTTTAATGCCGGCGTTTTCCCCCCGTTAGTCGATACTGAAGTCATCGTTTCAAATTGGTATTCTTTTGAAATATTTAAAGTCGATACAATTTTCGTTCTTGAACCTGTACAAAATTATCTTCAAGATAAAGATAAGTGCAAAATTCTCTCAAATACTCAAAAATTACTCAAAAATAAACAAGGCTTTGCTTCTGCTTTTGAATTAAAAAATAAAAAATATTTTGGGGAATATAACGGACAAAAGATTTATGTCTTGCAATACGACAGAATTCGTCCCGTAACAAAATCCGACCAAGATGATTATTATAACAGAATGCTTGAATGGTATCCGTGGGCCGGTGAATATTTCCCCGATTATTTCAAAAATAGTTGGCAAAATTAAGACTAAGACAAAATGCCTTAGTCTTTTAATTTGTGTTCTCTGCAATAACTATTCCTGAAAACCGTTTTTAAGATTTTGGAATTGATTTTCTCTCGAGATAACAACTTTTCCGGAACGAACAAGTTCTCTGATTCCAATTGGTCTTAAAAGTTCAATCAAAGAACGAATTTGACGCTCGTCACCAAATGCCTGCAACGTATAAGAACGGTTTGTTACATCTATAACTTTTGCATTGAAAATTTCTGCAATTCTTAAAATCTCTGAACGATTTTCTTCTTTCGCTGAAACTTTGCACATTATAAATTCTCGCTCTATACAATCTGCAACAGGCAAGTCCATAACCTTTATAGTCGGAATTAATCTGTTAAGTTGTTTTGTAATCTGTTCGATAACTTTATCATCTCCATTAGTAACAATCGTTACACGAGAATAATCGGTATCCAAAGTCGGTGCAACGGTTAAACTTTCAATATTGTATCCTCTGCCTGAGAATAAGTCACTTATCCTTGAAAGTACACCTGCTTCGTTTCTAACGAGAACTGAAATTGTATGTATCATAACTTTTAACCTCTTTCAACCGGAGAATCGTTCGACATAAGAACATGATTAAGTGAATCTCCTGCAAGTACCCACGGATAAACCATTTCAAACGGTTCTACCCTGAAATCAATTAAAACCGGACGTTTTGCTTCAATCGCCTTTCTTAATGTCGGAACAACATCTTCTTCTTTTTCTACCAAAAATCCTAATGCTCCGTATGCTTCCGCTAATTTAACGTAATCAGGTGAAGAAATTTTGGATTGAGAATAATGTTCATCAAAAATTCTTTCTTGCCATTGACGAACCATTCCAAGCCAACCATTATTGATAATAGCAACAACTACAGGAATATTGTAATCAACACAAGTCGCAAGTTCTTGAATATTCATCTGAATACTTCCGTCACCTGCAACGTTTATGACAACTTTGTCTTTCATTGCCACACTCGCTCCCATTGCCGCCGGAAATCCAAATCCCATTGTCCCTAAACCTCCGGAAGTAACCAGTTGGCGTGGGTGTTTAAAATTATAAAGTTGTGCTGTCCACATTTGATGTTGACCAACTTCCGTACAAATAATTGCGTCCATATTCTTTGTGACATAATTTATATCTCGAATTACATCAACAGGGTTTAACATACCTGTATTTGCCGACTTCTGCGGTTCTTGCTTTTTGCGTTCCTGTACCGTCAAAAACCACTTATCTTTTGCTTCAAGATTTATGTCATATTGTTCTTCATTATATTCCTTTAACATTGCCGTAAGTACGCTCTTTGCATCTCCGACTATCGGAATATCAACTCTGACATTTTTCGCAATTGAACAAGGGTCAATATCCACGTGAATAACTTCCGCATTTGGTGCAAATTTCTTAAGGTTACCCGTAATTCTGTCACTAAACCTCGTACCGATTGCAAAAAGAACATCACAATCATGTACTGAATGGTTTGCTGCATATTGCCCATGCATACCAAGCATTCCCAACGAAAGTGGATTATCTTTCGGGAAAACTCCTATTCCCATTAACGTATTTGCAACAGGAATATGTATCTTGTTTGCAAGTTCTTGAAGTTCTTTATATGCTCCTGAATGAACAACTCCGCCTCCTGCAAGAATAACAGGATTCTTTGCCTTGCAAAGAAGCTTTAAAGCTCTTGAAATTTGTTTCGGGTGTCCGTCGTAAGTAGGATTGTATCCCGGAAGTTTTACTTTTTCCGGCCATACAAATTCTGTTTTCGCAGTCATTATATTCTTTGGTAAATCAACAACGACAGGACCCGGTTTACCTGTGGTCGCAATGTAAAATGCTTCTTTTACTATTTGCGCCAACTGTTTGACATCTTTTACAAGATAATTATGTTTGCAGCAAGAACGTGTAATTCCCACAATATCTGCTTCTTGGAATGCATCGTTTCCTATCTGTGATAATCCGACCTGTCCAGTAAATACAACTATCGGATATGCATCGTAGTAAGCATTCGCAATACCTGTGATTGTATTACAAGCTCCCGGGCCTGATGTTACAAAAACAACACCGGGTTTTCCTGAAACTCTGGAATATCCTTCTGCCGCATGAATTGCCGCTTGTTCATGTCGTACAAGATAATGCTTTATCTCTTTGCAACTATACAAAGCATCGTACAAATTTAAAATTTGACCTCCCGGATAACCAAAAACTTCGTCAACACCTTCTCTTTTGAGGCATTCCAACAAAATTTCCGCTCCTGTCATTACGTTTGTTTTTTGTTCTGTATCTGGCATCTGTTTTACTCCAAATTATATATTTGCTTGCTTTTTCAACTCGTCGGCTTTATCGGTATGCTCCCAAGGAACATCAATATCCGTACGTCCCATATGTCCGTATGCCGCTAATAATTGATAAAATTTGCCACCGTTTTTCTTCGGTAAATTTCTTAAATCAAATTGATTGATGATTGCATAAGGTCTTAAGTCAAAATTCTTTTCAATTAAAGACATAATTTCATCATCGGAAATCTTTCCTGTTCCGAAAGTATCTACCATGATTGATACAGGTTTTGCTACGCCGATTGCAAAACCAAGCTCGATTTCACATTTATCAGCAAGCCCTGACGCAACAATGTTTTTTGCAACGTATCTTGCCGCATAAGCCGCAGAACGGTCAACCTTTGTCGGATCTTTTCCGCTGAAAGCTCCGCCTCCGTGTCGTGAATATCCTCCGTATGTATCAACAATAATCTTTCTTCCCGTTAATCCTGCATCGCCTTGAGGACCGCCAACAACAAATCTTCCTGACGGATTAACCAGTATTTTTGTGTTTTGGTCTATATCCAAGGTGCTTTCTGCAAATACAGGTTTTATAACGAGTTCAATCATATCTTTTTTGATAATTTCCTGAACCTTTTTGTTATCTGTTTCTCCGTCAATTTCAGGGTCATGTTGCGTCGATATAACAACCGTTTCAATTCTTACGGGTTTGTCATTTTCATATTCAACGGTGACTTGTGACTTTCCGTCAGGTCTTAAGTAATTAACAAGACCTTGTTTCCTTACATCGGAAAGCCTTTTTGAAAGTCTATGCGCTAAACTTATCGGAAGAGGCATGAGTTCCGGCGTTTCATTGCAAGCATATCCGAACATAATACCTTGATCACCTGCTCCGATATTTTCTGTTTCCGTTTCTGATGTGTTTGCGTTGTCATCTCTCGTTTCAAATGCTTTGTTAACTCCACCTGCAATATCAACCGATTGTTCGTCTATGCTCGTTAATACCGCACATGTTGTAGCATCAAATCCTCCTGATGATTCTCCGACATATCCTATGTTTTTAATCGTTTCTCTGACAACGTGCGGAATGTCAACATAACAATCTGCCGTAATCTCTCCGCAAACCAATACCATACCTGTAGTAACGGTTGTTTCTGCCGCAACTCTCGCTTGTGGATATTTGCATAAAAAATTATCTAAAACCGCATCGGAAATTTGATCGCAAACCTTGTCCGGGTGTCCTTCCGTTACGGATTCAGATGTAAATAAATATTTTTTAGAACTCATCTTTTACTTCCTTTTATTTTCACCAAAACAAACCCGTCAGCACTAATCCTCTTGAAAAAAAAGATTAAGCCTTCGAGATTGCCTTGATTGTTGAATTATAAACTTGTTATTAGCCTCTTAAATTGAGCTTCTTAACAAGATCTCTGTAACCTTGAAGATCTTTGTCTTTAAGGTATGCAAGAAGGCTCTTTCTGTGACCTACCATCATTAGCAAACCACGTTTGCCGCCAAAGTCTTTTTTGTTAGCCTTCAAATGTTCTGTAAGTTCGTTAATTTTTTCTGTTAAAAGAGCGATTTGAACTTCGGCTGAACCCGTGTCTTGTTCATTCTTTCCATACTTTTTAACGATATCTTTTTTGTTTTTTAAATTAATCGACATTATTTTTTCCTTTGTTAATAGTCGTATTCCGTTGTAGTCATATCATACTTACTGAAAAATTCTTTTCAAGTATTTTGTTTAATTTGCTAAACAAAATATAGAAAGTGTTACAAATAAAAGTAGTTTTACCATATGCTATTCACTTTTGCTTTAAAATTGCATGATTAACGTCAAAAATTCTTCACAAAAATAAAAATACGTCATTGAACAGATATTTTTATGTTGTAAAATAGGGTTATCGAACGGAGAATAAAAATGGAAGAAATAAGAGTAATAATAGCACCGTCACCGAGTGGAAATTTACATGTCGGTACGGCAAGAACAGCACTTTTTAATTATTTATATGCTAAAAAAACAGGCGGAAAGTTTATTTTAAGAATTGAAGATACTGATGCCGAAAGAACCAGTCAAGAGTACATTGACAACATCTTTGACAGTTTGAAAGCTTTGGGGTTGAAGTGG
>CAZKAS010000054.1:0-12112 GCA_964550875.1 uncultured Muribaculaceae bacterium
ATCTTTAATTGATTTTAAAACTGCATCTAAAGCTTCATTATTTCCGTGGATATCTGAAATTATTGCAATTTTCATAGCCCGCTCCTTAAAATTGTGATATTCTCTAATTATATTTTAGCAGGAATTAGTTATGATTAAAAGAAGAAAAACAAAAGTTTTAGAGATAGGAAATGTCAAAGTTGGCGGAGATAATCCGATTACTGTTCAATCTATGTGCAATACTGACACAAGGGATATTACAGAAACTGTAAGACAAATAGAAGAATTACAAGATGTTGGCTGCGAAATAATAAGACTTGCAGTGTTAAATAAAGATGCAGCAGCAGCAATAAAAGATATTGTAAAAAAAGTCAAACTACCGGTAATTGCTGATATTCATTTTGATTACAGACTTGCATTGCAATGTATTGAAAACGGAGTTGCCGCACTAAGAATCAACCCCGGAAATATTGGACGGGACGAGTTTGTTAAGAAAGTTGTTAATGCTGCAAAAGACCGTAAAATCCCTATCAGAATAGGAATAAACGGAGGTTCTCTTGAAAAAAATCTTCAGGAACTTGATATTTCTCTTGCAGAAAAAATGGTCAAAAGTGCAATGCGACACATACAAATTTTAGAAAATAATGATTTCAATCAAATTAAAATTTCTTTAAAATCCAGTGATGTACTTACAACCATTGAAGCATACAGAATCATGTCCGAAAAGGTTGAATATCCTTTGCATCTTGGTGTTACAGAAGCAGGTACACTAAAGGGAGGATTAATAAAATCATCAGTAGGATTGGGAACATTACTTGCAGAAGGAATTGGCGACACAATCAGAGTTTCTCTGACAGAAAATCCCATAGAGGAAGTTAAAGCAGGTTTTCAAATATTAAAATCTTTAGGGATTAGAAAAAGAGGTGTGAATTTTGTATCTTGCCCAACTTGCGGCAGATGCGGAATTGATTTAATATCATTGGCAAAAGCGACAGAAGAAAGATTTTTAAACTTTGATAAAGACATAACAATTGCCGTAATGGGTTGTCCTGTAAACGGTCCCGGAGAGGCAAAGCATGCTGATTTCGGAATTGCAGGAGCAAACGGAGAAGGCTACATATTTAAAAAAGGAGAAATTGTTTGCAAAGTTGACGAAAAAAATCTTCTTGATGAATTTGTAAAAATTGTCTATGCAGAATCTTAACAAATACACTTTTTGAAAAAAGTACTGTATAATAAAAATATAACCACAATATGAGGTGTATATGAAAAAAATTGCATTATCTTTAATAATTTTATCGTTAACCGGTATGTCGGCATTTGCAAATTTAGATACAAACCACACGACAACAGAAACATATTTTTTAAATGCGGGTTATTCTTCGCAAATGGCAAAATATGCAGAGTTTACGACACGAGATCCATATGGACCGACTGATGAAATTTATAAAAAAACTCCGGAAACGATTCTGAAGCAAATATGGAAAAAAATTGATGCAACAGCCTTTGAAGATGAAAATTCGACCTGGCATAATATCAGAATGCAAACCGGAATTAGTGATTTTTAGAATATAACGTAATTTATGCAAAAAACCGCTTTAAAACAAAGCGGTTTTTATTTATAAAAAAACATAATCATATTCCTAATGAAGCAAACATTGAACATAAGACGACTTGATTAACAAATAAACAAGTTACTATCGTCATAACAGTACAGAAATACAAAACAAATTTAGTATTCATTTGAGGTAATTTCATAACCGCAGTTATTTGCGATTTTTCAAACAACATCTTAATTAAAGAGGTATAAGCAAAAACTCCGTACACAGTAAAAATTATTGCCAATATTACAACAGGTAAACCGGATAAATCTATTCTTACCAAAGATAGAAATAAAAACATTTTTGCCAAAAAGCCTGCAGTAGGAGGCAAGCCTGCAAGCGCCATAATACAAATTACAAAAGCAGTTGTATAATACGGCCTTACATAAAAAATACCCTTATAATCCTTGATATTATCACTACCGACACAATCGACAAATGTAATTCCTGCCGCCCAAGCGCCACTGTTCATAAACAAATAGACAATTGCATAATAAATAAAGGAAGCAACTCCATAAGCAGAAAAAATACTTAATGTTAAAAGCATAAATCCTGAATGCGCAATTGAGGAATAACCCAAAAATCTTTTTATGTTTGTCTGCTTTATAATACCCAAAAATCCAAAAGCAATTGTTAATAAAGCAATAAAAGAAATAATTATCTGCAATAAAGGCATTTCAACCATTATATTTCCAATAATTCTTGCCAAAATACCAAAAGTAGCAAACACAGGAACTAAAGATAAATACGTTGCAACAGGATAAGGAGAACCTTGATAAACATCAGGAACCCATCTTTGAAAAGGTACACAACCAAGCTTAAAGGTTAAACCGACAATGATAAAGACAGCCGCTAACATAAATAAAATTGAAGAATCCTGTCCGTAATAATGTAAGCAAAGCATAGTAAAATTAATTTCACCAGAAATTCCATACAAAACGGAAACTCCAAAAAGGAAAATTGCCGTTGCAACTGAAGAATTTATTAAATACTTAATTGCGGCTTCTTTTGCTTTATAATTATTCCAAAAACCAATAAGCATACAACAAGATACAAATAGTGTTTCCAATGCAACAAACATAGAAATAAAATTATTTGAGCAAACTAAACACATTGCAGAAAATGTTCCGATTAGCATTATTAAATAAAATTCAAATGCTCTATATCTCAATTTTTTTATAATATTTTGCGACAACAAAATAGTTAAAAAAGTAGAAACTAAAATCAACAATTTTATAACAACCGAAAAATTTGATTGAATATAAGAATCAGAAAAAACAGAATATCCGGTATGCGTAAAACCGCCGGAGATTGTCAACATCGGAATAATAGTTGCAATTAGAGCAATTCGACCGGACATTTTGTAAAGCGGTTTTGAACAGAACAATTCAAGAAAAGAAATAATAATTATTGCGAGCAATAAAGTTAATTCAGGTAAAAATACATTTTTTAATTCAAATAATAACAATTCCATATATTATACCCTCAAAACATCTAATAAAGTTTCAACTAAATTACTATATATATCCATCAAAGAATGAGGATAACAACCAAAAATAATCAAGCAAAGAGCAATAACCGTTACAAGCATAAGCCTGTGTCCTGAAATATCATTATATTTTTTTATCGGAGAGGGAACAGAGCAAAAAACAGAATGGAAAAATCTCAATAAATAAGCGGCAGTGAGCACAACCGCTAAAACAGAAAAGAGTGTTACAATCTTTGGCAAAAGAGCATTTTCAAAGTCAGCAGAAAAAGCTCCGACGAAAGTCAAAAATTCACCAACAAAACCCATCGTACAAGGAATACCAATTGCCGATAAAATAATTATGCAACTTGCAAACATAAATCTTGGCATAGAAGCACCAAGTCCTGAAATTTCTTGCAAACTTTTTGTTTTAGTTGTTTGGCGGACAATTCCCATAACCAAAAGCAATCCCGTAACGATGAAAGAATGAGCCAAAATTAAGAAACAAGCACCATCAAGAGCAATCTTGTTAACAGAAGAGAACCCGATTAAACATAAACCCATTGAAGAGATACTTGAATAAGCAACAATTTTTTTAATATCACCTTGTTTATAAGCTGCCAAAGCACCCCAAAGGAGCGTAATAGTAGCTAAAATCATCATAAATGGAGCATATTGAACAAATAATTCAGGGAACAAATCCAAATTAAACCTAATGAGCCCATACATGCCCGTAGTTTGTATTAAAGCAGCCAAAATAATACTTACGGGAGCAGGCGCTTCGGAAAGAGCATCAGTAAACCAAGAGTGAATAGGGAAAAGAGGAATTTTCACAGCAAAACCGATAAAGAAAGAAGCGAAGAGCAATTTTTGCAAAACTAAAGGATAAATTCCATCTGATTCGTAAATGCGCAAAAAGTCAATACTAGAACTCAATTCACCGTTCAAATGATATCCGTAATAATACAATCCAATCATAGCAAGAAGAAGGAACATACTTCCGACAAAAGAAACAGTAAGATATTTCATTGCTGCATTTTTAGCCTTATCGTTACCCCAGAGAGAAATTAAGAAATAAGCAGGAATTAATTCAGCTTGCCAAAACAGAAGAAAGACCAGCATATCTTTTGAACAAAATATACCGAGAATAATACTTTCCAGAAAGAACATTAAAGTATAATATAACTTATGTTTTGTACGAATAATTGTTTTCGAAAAAATCAAAGCGATTAAAAATACAAAAGAAGTTAAAACGACAAGCAAAACAGAAAAATCGCCGACCCCAAAAGCTGCGGAAACACCTAATTTGCTGAGCCAACCTTCCCCCAAAATCGTTAACTCATCATAATAAGACCCTTCTCCGAAATTACAAAAAGCAATAAAAAGTAGGGAATATAAGAAATGACAAGTTGCAAACGTTTTCGCAAAACGCCTTATATAGATTTGATTAGACCCGAATACCGGAGACATCACAACAAAAGCTGCAAATATCGGAGCAAATATTAATAATTTTAAAGATAACAAATTAAACATCATATTTCACCGAGTCCTAACGCTATTATTAAACAAAAAACAAGAATTAAGAGTATTACAAAAAGGGAAATAGTAATGTACGATTGTATATTTCCGCATTGAGAATATGAAATAATCCAAGCAATTGACTTAGTCAAGGTAGCCTGAAAATTATAGAAAGAGGAAATGATGTGTTTCTCAATTTTTTTGACAAGTCCCGCAATAGGTTCAAAAACAAAATCAACAAACAAACCGAAAATATTATCAATATATGCACCATTTCTGCAAAAAACATTAATTTTTAACGGCAAAGATTCCCACTTTTTAAGAACAACGCCATAAGCGGTTAACACACCCAAAAGAGAAATTATTACCAGAGAATAAACAGTAACAGGCTGAGATAAATGCTCAAACACTTCTCTAAAACCGCTAAACGATAGGTCATTACTGACGAAATAAGTTGCAATAACTACAAAAAACATTATTGCGACAATAGGAACTTTTAAAGTATTTGGAATTTTTACGGTAGAAATACCCTTTTCAAATATTAAAAAATAAGATTTGAATAAATAGTAAGCCGTCATAAAACAAATAAGACAAAATAGAGAAACAACAGCAACACTATTTGTTATTTGAAGTTTTTCAAAGAGAATTTCCTTAGCAAAAAAACCGCCAAAGAAAATACCTGACAATGAAAGAATAGAAACAAAGTAACACAAAGCAGTAACAGGATTATTTTTTGTAGAAATTTTCATATCAATATAATCCGAACTGCCATTAGCAGTATATTTTATCAATAATCCTGCAATCAGGAATAAAAGCAGATTTGCTAAAGCGAAAGTAAATAAATAGTATAAAGCAGAAGATACGGATAAAACTGTTAAAGCAATATAAATTATGCCCAACTGAGAAGAAGTTGAAAAAGCCAGCATTTTTTTTATGTTTAACTGAGCAACTGCAAAGAAAGCACAAATAGAAGCAGAAAAAAGCCCAAAATAGAGAATCGTATCATACATCATTTCAGACAATAGAAATAAAGGCATCAACCTGCAACATAAGAAAATTCCAGAAGAAAGCAATGCCGAGGAATAAATTAAGGCAGAAGCGGGTAAAGGCGCTTTCATAGCTTCAGTTAAAGAAACTTGAAAAGGGAACTGCGCAGATTTTATAAGAGCAGCCCCAAAAAGCAACATCAAAGTCCAATAGAATCCTGTATCAGAGAAATAAACATAAAAATCAGCAGCCGCATTATCTAAAGAAGAATAATCAAACAAATACTCATTACCTGACATAGGATAAATTAATATGAAATATGTCAAAATTAACAAACCGGACAAAAAGAGGATATCACTAATTCTATCAAAAATTAAAACTTTTTTTGCAGACTTTGATACGGAAGAATTTTTGAAATAATAATTTACTAAAAGATAACCGCAAACACCGACTATTTCCCAGAAAACGTAAGTTTGAATTAAATTTGAACTCAAAACCAGTGCCATCATAGAAAAAGTGAATAAATTTAAAAGGAAAAAGAACAAATCGAAATCTTCATCATCGGACATATAAGAAGCAGAATACCATTGTACAGCGATACTTATAATCATTAATATCAACAAAAACATAGTAGAAACGGAATCCAACAATACCCCCATAGAAATATTAAAGGAACCGAGTTTTAACCAATCGAAACAAAATTCACAAGACTCAACAGAAGCACCATGAAAACAGATAAAAAGAGCAACTGCAAATATTAAACCTACAAAAGATGAAGTTATAGAAGAATAAACCACAGAGCTTTTAGAGAATGAAAATTTGAAGAATTTACCCATAAAAGCGATAGCCATAGCGATTAATGGCAAGACGAAGATTAACAAAATATTATCAACAAAAAATTGCATTATCCTTTTAATTCTCCGATTTCTTCAATATCAACAGTTCCCTTTAAGTGAAAAATATTTAACGCAATAGTGGCGCCGATTGCAATATGCACAGTCGTCATAACAATAACAAAAAGAGCTGTTATTCCACCCATAAAATGCGTACTGTCATTATAGACTGCAAATGTTGCTAAATTAAGTGTAATACCACAAAACATGATTTCAAGAGAAATCAATATTCTGAGTAAATTTTTTGAAATAATTGTTCCCAAAAGCCCAATCAAGAATAAAAACAAACCCAAAAGCAAGAAATGGAACATTCCAATATTAGCATTTAAAATAAAATTTACCATTTTTTACCTCCGTTTTTCATAGAAAGAAATACAGTAAGCCCCAAAATTGCAGATAAAAAGAATAAACCGGAAAAAACAAACGGGGCACCATAGGAAAGAAAAAGTTCAATGGAAATAGCCTTTGTAGAAGGAATAACACTATTTGTTGTTTGGGAAACGTTATCCGCCGCAAACATGCCAAATTTGTAGCAAATAGCAAGCAAAACAACTAACAAAAGTAATCCGATAATCGAAAAATAAGTTCTTGGTTTATGAGCAATCGCAGATAAGAATTCGTCTTTTTTTTCAGTAAAAGCAATTGCAAAAACGAATAATGCAGACATAGCGACACAACATAAGGAAATCTGAACAATACCTAAAAATGGTAATTCAAGAGCAATAAACAATAACCCGACAGATAAAAAAGTTATTAACGCATAGAATACGGAATAAAAAATTTTTTTTGTAAAAACAGCCCTAATCGCACCAATAATTGCGATAAAAGCTACTAAATAAAAGATTATGGATTGAAGATTAAACATTAAACAATATTCCTTAACTCAGATTTTATACCGGTTGCAAGATCGAAGTCATTTGTAAATTTTAAAGCATTTTGAGGACAATTTTCGACACAATTTCCGCAATAAATACACTGAGCCTCATTTCTTTGATAACGAATATGCAATTTGCCGTTATCTTCCGATTGTTTCTCAATTTTTATGACTTCATTGCAAGGACAAACATTTTTGCATAAACCGCACCCAATGCATAGCAATTTATCATTTTTGTCTTTTAGGACAAGGATTTTCCCTCTAAAATTGTTAGAAAATTCAATATTTTCTTTTTGATAAGCAGAAGCAGAATATTTCTTAAAAAGGTGTTTCATTATGACTTTATGCCCAAAGAATAATGATTTTAAACTTTTTGTTATATCAAAAAACATAAAGACCTCCAAGTTTTATAACAAAAACGAACAAAAGATTTATAACTGAAATCGGCAAAAGATATTTCCAACATAATTCAATAAATTTTTCAGATTTAAATCTTGGCAATGTTGCTCTAATCCAAATCACTAGAAATAGCAATAAAAATATTTTCAAAAATAGCCAAAAGATTTGCTCACAAGTTAGTATCAATCCATAGAGAACATCAGAATTTTCAAACAAATTAGCCAAACTAAAAGGCAAAGGAGGCATATATCCACCGAAGAACATAATAACAGTAAAAGCGCAAATGATAAAGACTACGGCATAATTTGCCAACGAAAGTAATGCATGCTTCATGCCCGAATACCCGGAAGAGAAATCGGAACCCAATTCACACATTTCATTTTTGAAATCAAAAGGAATCCTGTTCATAGCGGCAAGAGAACTGATAAAAAACACCAAAAAGCCTAAAAAAGATGGGAAAACGTACCAACTAAACAAACCAAATCGATATTGCTCAGTAACGATATCGAGAAACGACATGGAACCTGAGAGAACGACTACAGAAAGGGAAGCAAACATCATAGGAAGCCCATAACTAAAAATCAAAGCGATTGATCGAAATGTGAAAAGAGAAGAATATTTATTTCCAGAAGCAAATCCCGCGAGCAAAAAGCCAAACGCAGAAATAAGCAACACCGCAAAGAAGAAAAGAATGCCTACGTCGGATTTTATAGGTAAAATCGACATTGAAAACGGTAAAAGCAGCCATAAGAACAACACAGAAACAAAAATGATGATAGGCGCAAGAGTAAAGAAAAATTTGTCAGCTTTTTCAGGAACAATATCTTCTTTGAAAAACGATTTTATAAATTTAGAAATAATTTGCAAACAACTGCGCAAATCTGGGTTGTTTGTGTTTTTTTTGTGCGAAGAAAGCAGTGTAAGAATTTTTCTTTCCGCAAATGCGAAGAGAAAAACAGAAAGGAACAAGAAGATAAGAATTAATAAGAATTCCGCAAAATACCACAGCAAAAAGGCTGCGAAATATGGAATTTTGTGAGCAATCATAAATTCTACATAAGGTTGAATTAAAAAATCCATTATCTGTCAACCTCCGATAATACAATATCCAAACTACCCAAAATTGCCGTAATATCGGCAATATTTTTGTTTTTTAAAAGATTTTGCAAAACTTGCACAGAATAGAAAGAGCCTGTTCTCCATTTAACTCTATAAGGCTTATCGGAGCCATCTGCAATAACAGAACAAATCATAAGTCCTCTTGGAGCCTCAACAAAAGAACTCACTTCGCCCGAAAGCTTCATTGAAACAGGGTTAACAAAAGGATTTTTTATTATATCCGCATTATTTTTCAAATATTCAATACATTGTTCGACAAGTTTTACAGATTGTTTTAATTCTGCAATTCTGACTAAATATCGTGAATAGCAATCACCATTTTTGTCAAAAGGGATATCAAAAACCAGTTTATCATATACAAGATAAGGTTTTTGTTTTCTAAAATCCGAAACAACGCCTGAGGCACGTAAATTTGCACCGGTAACGGAATAATTTAATGCAACATTTTTAGATAAAATTCCAATAGACTTTGTTTTTGAACAGAAAAGAGGATTATCGTTCAAAATATTTTCGTAGTCTTGAATTTTTTGAGGCAAGAGTGCAATAATTTTTTCAAGTTTTGAAAGAAGAGAAACGTCAATATCACGTTTTACACCGCCAAAAACGTGAAAATTATACATCATTCTTTGCCCTGTAAGGCTTTCAAAGAAATTTAAAATCATTTCCCTATCTTTAAAAATATAAAAAACAGTAGAAAAAGCACCTAAATCCTTTAAAAAGGTAGCAAGCCAAAATAAATGCGAAGAAATTCTGTTCAACTCCATTAGCAAGCAGCGAATATATTGAGCACGTTTAGGAACATCTATATTAGCAAGTATTTCAACAGCAGAACAAAAAGCTTCTTGACAAAACGAACTTGAAAGGTAATCAATTTTGTCAACCATAGGTAAATATTGCAAATAGGAACGACTTTCCGCAAGTTTTTCCAAGCCTCTATGCAGATAACCGACTTCAGGTTCAACAGATTTAATAATATCTCCGTCCAAATCCGCTATAAGCTTTAAAACACCTTGTAGAGAGGGGTGTTGGATACCAAAATTTATTTTTAAGAGTTCTTTAGTCATTCCACACTAACCTTTCATCTTTGAAAATGATATTTTTCAAGAATGGGTTTCCAACAGTAGAATTAGGTAATAATAATCTTTTAATTTCATTATGACCATCAAAACAAACCCCAAAGAGGTCAAAAATTTCACGTTCATCAAAAGCAGCCGACTTAAAAATTGCAACAACACTATCAGCGAGCGGATTACCTGAATTCAACTTTGTAGAAATTATTATACGTTCATTCAATTTTGTTGAATACAATTCATAAATCAATTCGATATTGTCAAACCAATCAATAGCACGAATTGATAGAAGCATGTCCATATCATATTCTGCAGAATTTTTAAGGAAAGAAATGCAATTTTTCAATTCATTTTTTGTCAAAATATATTTTATTGACCCATCATTTTGTTCAAATTTTTCAATTATGCTAAATTTATCCGCAAGATTATTCACAATTATATCTCTCTAGTTAAAACATTATCTTGTAATAAAACATCTTCTCCGTATATTAACTTGGGCATATTTTCAGAAATATATTTTTTTCTGAGATATAGAGATTCCGATTTTATTTTAGCCTGCAATTTTGTTAAAGCATCAAATAGGGCTTCAGGTTTAGGAGGACACATAGGCAAATAAATATCAACCGGAAGAATTTTATCAACCCCATAAACAACAGAATAAGAATTTTTACAGAACATGCCACCGGAACAAGCACACGCACCCATTGCAATAACATATTTAGGCTCAGGCATTTGTTTGTACAACTTTAAAAGTTCAGGAGCGACTTTATGAGTGATAGTACCGGCAACAATGAGTAAATCAGCTTGTTTGGGAGAACAAGTATAAGCGATATCCGTTCCTGATAGATTTGCATCGGAATCGGAATAAGCCGCACTCATGACTTCCGCACCGCAGCATGAAGTTGCAAAAACTAACGGAGAAAGCGAGTTAGCTCTTGCGAAATTGTAAATATCATCAAATGTCGAAGCAAAAAAACTATTCATTACTTATACCTCAAAATATCTTTTTGCCAAGCATACGAAAGACTTAAAAACATTAATAACAGGAATAAAAGCCCCTGAAATAAGACAAAACCCTGTAATACATCAAAAGATAATGCGAGAGGGAACAAAAGCATCATTTCAGAGTCAAAAATAATAAAAAATATTGCATAAACAAAAAATTTAGATTTTAGTAAAGTTTTTTCATAGGAACAAGCGGGCATGCCTGAATTAAGAGAAGAATTTTCAAGTTGCGAGTCAGATTTCTGAGAAAACCTTACGGAAAGGAAGAGCATAGTAACCGCAAATACAAGCGACAGAACACCCAAGAATACGATAACAGAAAGACTATGCACAACAATTTCCTTATACTGCAACAAAAGTTATTAATATATTTATATCATGTATTCACGTTGTTATAATAATTGTAAAGAAGAGTTCATAAAGTTTTTTTAATATGAAAAAGATGATACTAAAAGCGATATTTAAGTTGTCATTGACGCTGATTGTAATTGTTGCGGTTTGCGAATTAACAGGAATGCAAAATTTAACACAAGGAACAGAAAAGCAAAACACAAAAGCGCAACCAACAGAAAAAGAACAGTACATACCCAAAAATTTAGATTATTCAGAAGTGATAAAGAGTATAAAAGCAGAAGAAGGCATTGTCGAAGATACGGAAGAACAAAAAGAAATAGCCGAATCTGAAAGACCTGTTCAAAACGATGATTACAAACTTACAAAAGAAGAAGAGCCATCAAATCCTTCAGAATATATGGACAAAGCACGATTATGCGTAAGAACGGCAGTACAAGCGAAAGACGAAACGACAAGAGTAAGATTTGTAAGGAAAGCACTTGAATGTTATTTAAGATATTTAAAATACAATGAAGGTGACTTAGATGCATTATTAGGAGCTGGAACAACCGCAACATTTTTAGGGAAAGAAACGCAAGCAAGACATTTGCTTATGGAAGCATACGCAACATATCCGAAAAATCCAAATGTTCATAAGGCATTGGGGGATTATTGTTTTAAATTCAATAATTTTAACAGTGCCATAGAATATTATAATTTGTCGTTATTGTCGGGAAATTTAAAAGATTACAATACGAATATTGCAACGGCGGTTTGTTACGAAAAATTAGGAGATATAGAAAAAGCGATTGCGTATTATAAAGTCGCACAATATATCAATCCAAATTCTCCGATTGCAAACCAAA
>CAZKAS010000055.1:0-12102 GCA_964550875.1 uncultured Muribaculaceae bacterium
ACCTTCTTCCTGAACACATGGAAATGTCTGTTAAAGATAGACCAAATTTTGCTCCGGAAGGTATGTCAAAATGGCTTATTAATGAAGTAAATGCAAATCAAACGGAAAAAGTTGACAAAAAATGGTTGCGTGACAACATTGTATTTGATGTTCCTGATAAGGCGCCTGTTACTGAAAGTGAAAAAGGTGAACTTTCTCCTCGTGATAAGATGCTTCAAATGGCAGTTGACGGAAAGCATGTTTATCCGGATTTAGGTGTTGGTGTCGTTTCTGTTTCGTATGATGATATGTGCGAAATATGGGAAGATTCTTTGAAACACGATCCTGAATTCACTCTTTTGGACGTTCAAAACGGATTTAAGTACAGTGAAGTAATGGGTGCTTTAAAAGCTGACCCATCGAAGGTTAACGCTCAAGGTAATCCGAAAGATACTCCGCTTCAAGCAAAAGCAAAAGAAATGTATTCTTCACCTTATGATGCGGATAAAATTGCAATTATGGCTATCCAAGACAAAAAAGCAGGTTTTGTAACAGAAAATTCTGAAGTTGCAGAAATGAATGGTATTAGAATTTCATTCCGTTCTGCTGATTGTTCAGATCACGCTGAATTGCTTGCTTCAATCTTTGATGGTGGCGGTCACGGTGGTGCTTCAGGCGGTAGAATTGATCTTCCGGGAGTTACTATTGACTCTAAGCTTGCTGTTACTATTGACGGAAAAACTGAATATGACATTAAAAAAGTTATGAATATGGCTCGTCATAATTTAGATGTCCTTCATGACGTAAACTTGACTCCTGAACAAAAGCGTGAACAAATGCACGAAGTTAAGGTTGTTATTGATGAAAATCAAGGTATGCAATTCCACGATATGATTGCAGAAATGGTTAAGGAAATCAGAGCAAAACAACCAAAACCGGATAATCAACCGACTCAAGTATTTTATAGAAAATAATTTGAGATAGTTGTTCTAACTGAAAGAGGTATTACTGATTGTAGTACCTCTTTTCCATATTAAGGGTTGCTAAAACATTTTTTTTGAGCTATTATTATTTAGCCGTGCTCCGTGGGGAATTGCAATCCCTCGACTCGAAGTTAATGCGAGGCGCAGAGCCTATTGTGAGGCTCAGGAGATTTCGGTGGAAATTGCTTGTATTGTTGACGTTATCAGCAGTCATGGCGTAAACCTTTGAACCGTGTCAGGGTGGGAACACAGCAGCACTAAGAAGAATTTTACGGGTGTGATTGTTTGATAAAAGAGATACTTTCAATGGAAACTGTCTTTTTCTGTGTCGATAGATAGTGGCACGGCTTTTATCAGAGCAAGTATTCTCTCTGTTTTCTTTTGTACTGTTTTTTGAATATTATTTCTTTGCCTTTTAGCAAATAATGACATATATAGTGCTATTTAATCGCATTCAGTTCTTGTCTAACTTCTCTCACAGGTATAGAAAGAGAAGCTTGATTTGATATTGCTGATTTTAAATATTCTGCGTAATTTTTTGTATCTTTTAATTTCTTATATACTTGAGCGGTTGTATAAAATAGATCTCCGCAATCAGGATTTTCTTTTAGTGCTTTCTTTGCTACAGCAAGTGCTCCCTGATCGGTATCTGTTTTCAATAATATCTTTATAAAAAGTTCAAATGCTTTTGTATCGTGTGGATTTAAATCAACAGTTTTGTCAAGATTTTCTATTGCATTAACGACATCTTCTTCTTCCCAGTATATTGAGGCCATATTAAAATATGCCCAACTGTAATCAGGTGCTTGTTCTACAACTTTTTGGTATTCTGATAATGCTTCATCTCTTCTTCCTGTTTTTTTATACTCGTATGCAAGGTAAAATCTGGCAATGGTATCTTCTGCATTTATTTCTATTGTCTTTTCTAAGTATTTTATTGCTTCTTCGGAGTTGTTTTGTCTGGAATTTATCATTCCAAGATGAAACATTGAATTTGAATCTTCCGTATCTATATTTAAAACTTTTTGAAAAAGAACTTTTGCGTTCTCATATTCTTTTTTAGTAACATAAGTACATGCCAAATTATACATATAATTCGGATCATCAGGTTCAAGTCGCATTGCTGTTTGGTAGCATTCAATTGCTTTATCGTCATTCCTCAACTTCTCATACGCAATCCCTATGTTATAATACAAGTTTCCCTCATCTGGGAATATCTTTATCAAATATTCCAGTGCTTTTATAGCACTTTCATTTTCCCCTATATCCATTAGTTCGCACGCTAATTCTCGCATTGCCTGAAAATTTGTCGGGTCATTGTGTATAATTTGTTTTAGTTCTTCAATTCTGTCGCTCATATTGTTATTGTACTCTTTTTAATGATTTTTTCAATGAAGTTTCTTTATTGCTAGTGGTATATAATTTAATAATTCTGATGCTAAAACACTGTATTCTGTCTGTGCTTCCGCCGCAATATCTCCTGTTAATCCGTGTAAATAAACTCCAATTATCGCTGATTCTAACGGTTGTTTTGTTTGTGCCAGTATTCCGGCTATTATTCCTGTCAAAATATCTCCGCTTCCTGCTTTTGCAAGTGCTGAGCAACCGGTTTTATTTTTGTAAATATATTCTCCGTTTGTTACTATTGTTTCATGTCCCTTTAATACAACAATTGTTTCAAGACTTTTTGCTGTTTCTACAGCATAATGTTCTCTGTTTGTTTGGATTACTTCTAGCGGAACTTTTATAAGTCTTGAAAGTTCTTTTGGGTGTGGAGTAATAATAGAGTCCCCTTTTATTTTTTCTATTCCGACTTTTGATATGGCATTTATAGCATCTGCATCAATTATTATCGGCTTTTTATTGCTTTTAATAAAATTCGTTACGAATGTCGTTGTTCCTCTTTCTTGACCAAGTCCGCAACCTATTGAAATCAGGTTATAATCTGTTGTTAATTTAATAACACTATTCGTGTTTTCTTCGTTTATTGCTCCATTTCTGCTTCGCTTCAGTTCAACGGTCGGTATATCTGGAGTATAGGCGTGAACTGATTTTACGGTTTCTTTTACACTTGCCAAAGTTACGTAGCCCGCTCCAACCTTTAATGCTGCAAGTGATGACAATATTGCCGCTCCGGTGTAGTTCTTTGAGCCTGCAATATTTAATATGCGTCCAAAAGTTCCTTTATTTGAGTCTTGTTGACGCTTTGGAAAATATTTTATAACTTCTTCTATAGCAATACTTCGCATTGTCTAATAGCCTCATAAACTGCGATTGCTACGGAATTTGAAAGGTTTAAACTTCTTTGTCCTTCTTTCATCGGTATTGTCACTGCATTATCCCAGTGTGAGTGAAGAAAGTCTTCCGGTAATCCCTTTGTTTCTCTTCCAAAAACCAAAAAGTCACCTTTTTTAAATTTTACGTCTGTATATTTTTGTTCACTCTTTGTTGTAAAATAATAAAAATTTGAATTTGGAAAATCTTGCAGCAAGTCTTGTATTTCATTGTAACGTTTTATATTTACTGCATCGTGATAATCAAGACCGCAACGCTTTAAGTGTTTATCGTCCAAAACAAATCCTAATCTTCCAACCAAAAATAATTCAGAACCCGTACAAGCACAGGTTCTGATTATATTTCCCGTATTTTGTGGAATTTCGGGTTCTACTAATACTATATTAAAATTCGATTTTTCCATAATTAATCTTTTTTAACCGTAAAATATTTTTTGCCTGCAACAACAACCGGTAATCCTCTGAGTACGCAGAAAATAACAGCAAGCCATACACAAACATCTGTTAATACTACAAACCAGTTCGCAGGTTCCCAATTAGGTACGTGACAAGCAATTACTGCCATAAATGCAAAAACTTTTGCTCCTCCGTAAACCGCTCTTGAAAATCTTGATGCTGTTAAAAATCTGCCGAGTTTGCTTTGTACCATACTGTCTGAGCCAAATGCGGTACAACCTTCCGCAAAAGCCAGTCCCCTTAATGTGTCACAAACAAAGCTCCTTGTCATTACTATAAGAGGTACCCAAACACCAATCCAGCCGTAGTATGCAAATACAATCCAGTATGCATTTTCTACAATTCTGTCACCTAAAATATCAATGATTGAGCCGATTTTTGATGCTTCATTGAATTTTCTGGCAACCCAGCCGTCAAGGGCATCAAGCAAAATTACCGCAAGTGTTAATCCTACAGCAATCCAATAAAATGAAGAGTTTTGGTTTTGATAATCCAACATTATCAACAGATAAAATGCAAGAATTACTCTGAATAATGATATTAAATTTGCCATTTTTTTCTCCGTTATTTCTTTTTGCTTCTTGATGATTTGAAATTGACTTTATCCAGTTGCTCTCTTCTTTCTCCAAGCATAATTTTTTCAGCTTCTTCAAGAATACTTACAACCTGATAACCGTTTAAACCGTCACTTCTTGGTTTAGTTCCTGTTTTAAAGCAGTTAAGAAAATGTTGACATTCCAGTTTTAAAGGTTCTATTTCTATAAAATCAAGAGGTTCCGGTTTAGCAGCTCCCGGTGTTGTGTGATCTATTATTACAAGTTTATTCGTTGGTAATGTATCATCAAAAATAGCAGTTGCTTTTGTTCCTCTGACCAGCATATTTACTCGTTTTACAGGATGTATCCAGCTATCTGAAATTTGTCCTACGACGCCACCTTCGTATTCAATTGTTACGTGCGTAATATCCATAATGTCATTTTTATCGGAAGAAACACCTACTGCACTTATAACTCGAACTGGTTCTTTTCCGAGAACGTATGCTGTCATAGAAACATCGTGAGGCGCTAAATCCCACATAACACTTCTGTCGTTCTTGAAATAGTTTATATTGAGTCTGTCACTTTGAATATAAGTTATATCTCCAAGCATACCTTCATTGATTATTTGTTTCAATCTGTTTACTGCCGGATGGTAAAGTAAAAGGTGTCCAACCATTAAGGTTAGCCCTTTTTCGTCCGCCAATTCCATTAATTTTTTTGCTTCGTCTGCTACTGTTGAAATAGGTTTTTCAACGTAAACGTGCTTTCCTGCATTTAAAACTGCGCTTACAACTTTAAAATGTGTGTGACTCGGGGTTACTACAGCTACCGCTTCAATTTCAGGATTATTTAATACTTCGTTAAAATCCGTTGTAAAGTGGACGTTTTCATATTCCATTGCCAACTTTTTAAGATTTTCTTTGTCTAAATCGCAAACTGTGTTCAGGGCATCTAAATTGTAAAAATTTCTTACTATATTTTTGCCCCAAAGTCCGCAACCTATAACTGCTACGTTACGTTTTGTCATCTTTTTTTCTCCAATTGCTATCCATTATATTTTTATTATATGTGAAACATGTTTATATTTATCCAGTAAAAATTAAGATTTTATAAAGAAAGCGGAATTCTTATTCCAAATGTTGAGCCTTCTCCTACTTTAGAATTAACATAAACTTTTCCGTGATGATGTTTTTCTATTGTGGTTTTAACGAGATAAAGTCCTAACCCCGTACCTTTTACCGTATGAACGGAGTTTTCAACTCTGTAAAATCTTTCAAATAATTTTGGTAAGTTTTCTTCTGCAATTCCGCAGCCATGGTCTGTTACGGAAATATCAGCATATTCTTCATCTGTCTTTAAAACAACATCAATTGAACTTTTTTCAGGAGAATATTTAATTGCATTTGAAATTAGATTGTTAAATACTCGTTCCATATTTGCGATATTAAACGGTAAAATCGTTTCTCCGTCAGGTTTTTCAAGTTGAATTTTGACATCTTTTTCGTCTGCAAGAACTTGCATTGATGTAATTGTGTCCGCCAAAATTGGAGTGATATCTGTCATTTCTTTCTCAAGTTCCACGTCCGGTGATTCTAATCTTGATACGTCTAAAATGTCATTTACCATTCTATGAAGTCTTGTTACTTCTTTATTTGCTGTTTCCGTAAACTCTTTTCTTGTTTCTTCATCTAATTCATCTCCCATCGTATATAAAGTGTCTATGTACGTTCTAAGTACTGTTACCGGGGTGCGAAGTTCATGTGAAACGTTTGAAATAAATTGATTTTTAAGATTGTTTACCTCTGTTTCTTTTGTTACGTTCAGCATTACAATAATATATCCAACGTAATCGTCGTTTTGCATAAACATTGGTGATATTGTGCATTTTATGATTTTTTTGTCAATTTCAACCGTAAATTCCGGAGGATTTTTCAAAATAATATCAAGCGGTGTGTCTTTAAATTCTTCTATTTTTTCCCTGAAACAATGATTGCCCGATGTATCCGAATAACATTGTATTTGAACTCCTTTTACATTTTCTGCGGAAACTGTTAACATTTTTTCGGCAGCAAGATTTATTAAAACAATTTCATCGTCGTTATTACATACTACAACACCGTTTATGATGCTCATAAGAACCGATTCTAGTTTGTTTCTTTCTAGCAAAATATTTCCAACGTTTTGTTCTTCGTATATTTTCAACTTTGATGAAAGATTATTAAAAATATCAATCAATTCTTTCGTTTCTTTTCTTCCTTCAAGTTTGATTTTAGTGCCGAAATGACCGTCTGAAATGTGCTTTAATCCGTAGCAGAGAAGATTTATTTCTCTTCCTGTTAAATATCTGGAAATTGTCCAAGAAATAATAACGATAAGCCATAAAAAAGTTATTAATCCGATAATTCCAAATTTTTGTTTTTTCGTTTGTTCTTTTATGAATTTTTTTGTTAACTCCATTTTTAGGTCTGCAACAGTTGAATATTTTCCGTTTATATCAACATTTACAGGCGTGTTGACTTTTATTTTGTCAATGTTTTGCAACAGAGGCAGGTCTGATTTCTCAGAAATAAAAACATCTCCGTTAATGTTGTAAAATTCTACTAAGGAAATATTTTTATTGTTTTTCAATGTTGCCTTTATTAATGATTTTAATGTTGAATTTGTTTCATTTTTTGAATTTTCAATTATTGCGGAAAGTTGGTACGCCAGTGTTTCAGCTGAATTTTTTGCATATTCCGCAAAGTGTTTTTCTGTGTACTCATCAAAAATATTTACGGCAGAATAACCTATTATCATTGCTGAAATAGTTATTATTATTGTGGAAATTGCGATTGAATGATTTTTAGTATTTTTATTTTTCATGATAAATTTATTATACCAATTTTGAGTTTTTTTGCTCAGTCATTAAGAATTGTATAGATTTTAATTTCTTTTTTGCTCAATAAATACACTTGACATTTAAAACCGCTTGTAACGGACTTTTTCACGATTGGTATTTGATTTGTAAACAAATATTTACATGCATTTAGTTTTGTAACGTGTTTTTCTTGACGTGTAACTTTTAGCAAGTTATCATTTAAAGACGGGTAAATAGTGTCAAAAATACCCTTAATAAGGTAAAAAAAGACAGAAAGCCCTTGATATCAAAGAAAAGAATAAAATTTTGTACAGTACAATGCATATTTATAAAAAATTGAATAAAAAGTATGCCACATGCAGCGAGGTGAATAAATGTTAAAGAAAACTTATTCTGAAAGAGTAACGCCGATGGGGATACCCAAAACTCGTTTGGATTATTTACCGGACTTAATTGAAGTCCAAAAGAAATCCTTTGAGTGGTTTTTGACTGAAGGTTTGAAAGAGGAATTTCTTTCATATTCTCCAATCAAAGATTATACGGGTCGTTTGGAGTTACACTTCTTACCGAATTATACATTCGATAATCCGAAATACACTATTGAAGAAGCAAGAATCCATGACGCAACATATGCAAAGCAGTTGAGAGTCATGGTTCGTTTGGTTAACCGTGACAGCGGTGAAATCAAGGAACAAGAAGTGTATATCGGTGATATTCCTACGATGACGGACAAAGGTACATTTATTGTTAATGGAGCGGAACGTGTTATTGTTTCGCAAATTGTTCGTTCTCCGGGTGTCTATTTCAAGAGAGAAATTTCTCCGACAGGTAAACGTTTATATAATGCAACTTTGATTCCTAACAGAGGAGCATGGTTGAAGATTGAAACAGATGCGAATGATATAGTTCACGTCAAGATTGATAAAAACAGAAAAATTTTGGCGACTACATTGTTAAAGGCATTAGGTTTATCCGTTGCTGAAATGGAATCACGCTTTACCCATTTTGAGTTTTTGAAGAAGACATTGGATAAAGACACGACCGAAACACAAGATGATGCATTGATTGAAGTTTATAAGAAGTTGCGTCCGGGTGATCCTGCGTCACCTCTTGGAGGAAAGCAAATTCTTGATGCAAGATTTTTTGATGAAAAGAAATATGACGTTGGTAGAGTAGGTCGTTATAAGCTCAACAAAAAGTTGAACTTGAACATTCCTGCAACACAAAGAACATTAACAACAGAAGATTTGGTGTCATCTATCGAATATTTGATTAATTTAACTTACGATGAAGGTAGTTGTGATGATATTGACCACCTCGGAAACAGACGTGTCCGCTCGGTTGGTGAATTGTTGCAAAACCAATTCAGAGTCGGTTTAAGTCGTATAGAAAGAATTGTTAAGGAAAGAATGACTTTGCAAAATTCCGAGTCATTAACACCTTTAAACTTATTAAATACAAAACCGTTAGTTGCTGCATTGAAGGAATTCTTTGGTTCATCGCAATTGTCACAGTTCATGGATCAAACAAATCCGCTTGCAGAATTAACGCATAAAAGACGTATTTCTGCATTAGGGCCCGGTGGTTTGGTGAGAGAAAGAGCAGGATTTGCTGTTCGTGATATTCACCCTTCTCATTACGGAAGACTTTGTCCTATTGAAACGCCGGAAGGTCCGAACGCAGGTCTTATCGGTTCACTTGCAACTCATGCAAGAGTTAATGATTACGGATTTATTGAAACTCCATACTTTGCGGTTAAAGAGGGTAAAGTAACGGAAGAAGTTCATTATATGTCAGCGGACGAAGAAGAGAATTTCCGTGTTGCACCTGGTGATGTTGCTTTGAACAAGGACAGAACATTCAAATTTGATAAAGTTCCTGTTCGTTATAAGTCAGAATTTACGGAAGATGACTCAAGCAAAGTTGACTTTGTAGGTGTATCTCCTATTCAGATTATTTCTGTTGCAACATCTGTAATTCCGTTTATTGAACACGATGATGCTAACCGCGCGTTGATGGGTTCAAACATGCAACGTCAAGCCGTTCCTCTTTTGATTACGGACAGACCTGTAGTAGGTACCGGACTTGAAAAAAGAGCCGCAAAAGACTCAGGTATGGTAGTTGTATCAGAAGTTGACGGTATTGTTGAAAGAGTTATTGGCGAAGAAGTTACTATTAAAGATAATGCCGGAAAACTTCACAGATACCAATTAATGAAGTATGTGAGAA
The DNA here is from genome assembly GCA_964550875.1 of uncultured Muribaculaceae bacterium. Classification (GTDB taxonomy): domain Bacteria; phylum Cyanobacteriota; class Vampirovibrionia; order Gastranaerophilales; family Gastranaerophilaceae; genus RUG841. Next base: position 9,338 of record CAZKAS010000055.1, read on the forward strand.
GTAACCAAGATACTTGCATTAACCAAAAGCCGATAGTAAAAGTCGGACAAGCAGTTAAAGCAGGTGATGTTCTTGCAGATGGTGCTTCGACTCACTTTGGTGAACTTTCATTAGGTAAAAATATTCTTGCTGCATATATGCCGTGGGAAGGTTATAACTTTGAAGATGCTATTTTGATTTCTGAAAGATTAGTTCAAGATGATGTCTTTACTTCTGTTCACATTGAGAAGTTAGAAATTGATGCACGTCAAACAAAATTAGGACCTGAAGAAATTACACGAGAAGTTCCGAATGTTTCTGAAGATTCTCTTCGTCACTTAGATGAAAGAGGAATTGTCAGAATTGGTGCAAGAGTATATGCTGATGATATTTTAGTCGGTAAAGTCACTCCGAAAGGTGAATCTGAACATCCGCCGGAAGAGAAATTGTTAAGGGCTATCTTTGCTGAAAAAGCAAGAGATGTAAAAGATAACTCACTTCGTGTACCGCATGGAGAAGGCGGACGTGTAGTTGATGTTAAGGTATTTGACAGAGAAAAAGGTGATGAACTTCCTCCCGGAGCAAATACCGTTATCAGAGTTTATATTGCACAAAAACGTAAGGTTTCTGTCGGTGATAAACTTTCAGGACGTCACGGAAACAAGGGTATTGTTTCAAGAATCCTTCCCAGAGAGGATATGCCTTTCTTGCCGGACGGAACACCTGTAGATATTGTACTTAATCCTCTTGGTGTCCCTTCTCGTATGAACATTGGTCAAACTTACGAATGTTTGTTAGGTTTGGCTGCATACTTGACAGGAGATTATTATGAATCGCCGTCATTTGATGAAATGTACGGTGAAAACCAATCGGAAATCGCTACTAAAGCTGAACTTATCAGAGGTATTAAAGAATCAGGTTGTGATTGGGTAAGAGAAGACGGTAAGGTAATTCTTATGGATGGCAGAACAGGTGAGCCATTTGACAGACCTGTTGCAGTAGGTCTTATCTACTTCTTAAAACTTGTTCACTTAGTAGATGACAAAATCCACGCTCGTTCAACCGGTCCTTACTCACTCGTAACACAACAACCTTTGGGCGGTAAAGCACAATTTGGCGGTCAAAGATTTGGTGAAATGGAAGTTTGGGCACTCGAAGCGTATGGTGCAGCTTATGTTCTTCAAGAAATGCTTACGATTAAATCTGATGATGTTAACGGACGTTCAAGAGCATACGAAGCAATCGTTAAGGGTGACAATATCCCAAGACCTGGAATACCTGAATCTTTCAAAGTACTCGTAAGAGAACTCCAATCAATTGGTTTAGATATTACGGTTGCTAAGAAAGGCGGAGAAGAAGTAAATCTTATGTCTGATTCTGATGATATCAGAAAAGCAGCACCTAAGAGAGTTCTTTCGGATATGGATTCCGATTTGTTGAATATCAATTTCTTTGATACGACGTCGTCGTTCAAAGAATAGTAAATAAAGGAGACAATTAGAAATGTCCACAAGTATAGATTATTTTGATTATATAAGAATCAGCATCGCATCTCCCGAGAGAATTCTTAAATGGTCATACGGCGAAGTATCAAAGCCGGAAACTATCAACTATAGAACGTTAAAACCGGAACGTGACGGTTTGTTCTGTGAAAGAATTTTCGGACCTACAAAGGACTGGGAATGCTATTGCGGTAAATATAAAAGAGTAAGACATAAAGGTATCATATGTGAACGATGCGGCGTTGAAGTTACAGATTCAAAGGTAAGACGTCATAGAATGGGGCATATTAAATTAGCAGCTCCTGTCAGCCACATTTGGTTCTTAAAGGGTATTCCGAGTTATCTCGGTTTACTCCTTGATATGACTCTTAAAGATTTGGAACAAGTTATTTACTTTAACAGTTATGTAGTAATTGACCCTGCAGATACTGAATTTAAGAAATTCCAATTGTTGTCGGAAGAAGAATATGAAGACTTCATGATGGAAAATGAAGAAAGTGCTCTCAGAGTTGGTATAGGTGCAGAAGCTATCAAGGAATTGCTTGGAGAAATCGTATTAACAGATGCTGTTGCGCAAATAAGAGAAGAACTTCAAACAGCAGGCGGATCAGTTCAAAGAAAGGCAAAATTAATCAAAAGATTGAGATTAATGGAGTCAATGCTTGCAAGCAACACGGATCCGACATGGTTGATTATGACAGTACTTCCTGTTACACCTCCGGATTTAAGACCGATGGTACAATTAGACGGCGGAAGGTTTGCGACATCAGATTTGAATGATTTGTACAGACGAGTTATTAACAGAAATAATCGTTTACAAAGATTGCTTGAAATGGGAGCACCTGAAATTATTGTAAGAAACGAAAAACGTATGTTGCAAGAGGCAGTAGATGCTCTTATTGATAACGGCAGACGTGGAAGAACGGTAGTTGGTCCGAATAACAGACCATTGAAATCATTGAGCAACATTATCGAAGGTAAGCAAGGTCGTTTCAGACAAAACCTTTTGGGTAAACGTGTTGACTATTCCGGTCGTTCCGTAATTGTAGTAGGTCCTCAATTGAGCTTAAATCAATGTGGTTTGCCGAAAGAAATGGCTATTGAACTTTTCAAACCGTTTGTTGTAAATAAACTTATTGAACGAGGACATGTTCAAAATATCAAATCGGCTAAGAAGAAGATAGAACGTTCAGATCCGGTCATTTGGGATATTTTGGAAGAAGTAATCGACGGACACCCTGTAATGTTGAACCGTGCTCCGACTCTTCACAGATTAGGTATTCA
>CAZKAS010000056.1:0-12064 GCA_964550875.1 uncultured Muribaculaceae bacterium
TTATGGCTTTATAATTGGATTACTTCGTCGCTTTGCTCCTCGTAATGACAGTAACTGCAAGACTTTATTCAATATTCGTCACTGCTACACATGTACAACTGCGAGGGATTTATTTTTCAAAGAAATTATTTCTTTCAATTTTTATTTTGAAAGTTTTTTCCTTCTATTCTCATTATCGGAATTTTTTCACCCGACTTCAAGACATAAATTCTCTTCTCTTCTATTCTATTAGCAGAGCCTATCCCCATTGATTTTCCCTGTCAAGAAATTCAAATTTACATTTTGTTACATTGTTATTTTGGTGGATTCAAGAAGCAATCGCAACACTATAAAGTTGAAATACCTCATTAGGTGTTTTGTAACCTAATATATCTAAATTATTAATTAAAAACGCCCCGCATAAACGAAGTGACGTAAGTTTAGGTTAACGAAACAACAACAGGCGGCTACTGTTTGAGCGTAGCGAGTTTGTAGGGTGCAATTTTGATGAACTGCACCCTTCAACTTTTTAAATCGAAAAAGAATTTTCCCGAACTCTAGAAACCGTTGTGTAGCAATAAAAAAGACCGATTTTAATCGATCTTTTGAAAAATTTGGAGACGGTGATGATATCAGAGTTAACGAGTGCGTGAAGCACGAGTTTTACTCTGACACATGGGGTTATCCCCTAAATCGGTAATAATTTCAAACTGAAATTATTACTTCGAGTCGAAACGCTCCACCTTTTCTGCATAAAAAAAGACCTCCGAAGAAGTCCTTTTAAAATGGTGGAGACGGTGAGAATCGAACTCACGTCCGAAACGGAAATAAACGTACATCTACGTGTGTAGGTCTGTTATTCTTGTCGGTATTGTGGCACGAACCAATTCCCAAGATACCGATAAAGCATTTTAGACTCTACCGAGTTTGGTTGTTGTCTTTTGCGTAGTTACAACCGTCATACGCAGCAACTTGCATAATTTCCCCTGCACAACGGCAAGTTGGTCATACAGAGGTGACCTGCTTAAATACTAAGCAGCAAGAGCTCTAGCTCTTGAGAAGTCAGCTTTGATTACATTGTTAGCATGTAAATCGTTTGCTCGTTGATAATCCGGAACAGCGCCGGAACACGCAGCACGGTTACCTCAATCGCCCCGTCAAATCCATAGCGTCCCCATGAAAATATTAAATCTGTCAATGTTCAATTTTTAAGTTTAGAGCACGCTTTTTCGTGAAAAAAATCACTCTCAGAAACGCCCTATTTATGCAAATTAACACCATTTGTGTTATTTAATATAGGCATAATTATTATGTTAAGTATTATAACAAAGATTTTAAAATTCGTAAAGCCTTGTTATCATTAATGTTGCGTATTGTAAATACTACTATAGTATTAGTACAGTAGGGTGACAATTTTTTTGTTTTTATGTTATAAGAAGAACATAAACAATGCAATAGGGCTGAGAGCCATTTTATATATAGAATTACGAAAAAAAGAAAATAAATTAGGAGGACTATAATGTCAGTCGGACAATTTGTATTTATGCTTCACAGCCACCTTCCATATTATAGAAAAGCGGGTATGTGGCCATTTGGAGAAGAGAACTTATATGAATGTATGTGCGAAACATACGTTCCGTTGTTAAATGCCATTTCCGAACTATACGAAGAAGAAGGCATTAAAGCCAAGTTGACGGTTGGAATAACACCTATTTTGGCAGAACAATTAATAGACGAGCACTTAAAAGAAGGTTTTATAGAATATTTAGATTCAAGAATTAAGCAAGTTTCTGAGGACTTAGAAAGATACCCAGACCCGAATATTGCAAATTCACAACATTTAAAATATCTTGCAAAATATTATTTTGATTGGTTTACACATATAAAAGACAGTTTTATAAACAAATACGGCAAAGATTTAATCGGAGCTTTCAAGAAATATCAAGACTTAGGTTGTATTGAAATAACGACATCAGGTGCAACACACGGATTTTCACCGTTGTTGGCAACAGATGCAAACTTGAATGCGCAATTCAGCGTTGGTTCACAAACAACAAAGAAATTATTCGGTAAGAAGGCAAAAGGTTGCTGGTTACCAGAATGCGCATACAGACAAGGTTATGAATACATTGGAAAAGACGGAGAAAAGAAATGGCGACCTGCTGTTGAATTGACGTTACAAAACAATGATATTCAGTACTTCTTCACAGAATCTCACGTAATTGAAGGCGGTAACTCTATTGGAAACAGAAGAGTTGTTGGTGTTTACGGAAACATTGAGTACATTCCTCTTCCGGAAAGAGAAGCAACAGGCTATGACACATATAGTGCTTATTGGCTTCCTGATGCACAAGTTGCGGTTATGGGAAGAAACGAAAGAGCAGGATATCAAGTATGGTCAGCTGCTGACGGCTACCCCGGAGACGGTTGTTACAGAGAATTTCACAAAAAAGACGACAAATCCGGTATGCACTATTGGAGAATTACTTCAGCATCTGCAGGATTGGGTGATAAAATGCTTTACGATCCGGTACTCGCAATGTCACAAATCAATTTAAACTCAGACCACTACACAACATTAATTTACCACTTGTTAAATGACTATAAAAATTCTCACAATGGTAAAGAAGGTCTTGTAATGGTATCATTTGATACTGAATTATTTGGACACTGGTGGTTTGAAGGTGTTGAATTTATTAAGCAAGTTATTAAGAAGTTAAATCAATATCTTCCTGATGTTGAAATGATGACAGCTGGAGAATATGTTGAAAAGCACCCACCGAAGGAAGCAATTCAAATCCCTGAATCATCTTGGGGACAAGGCGGTCACTTCTACGTATGGAATAACAATCTTACTGAATGGATGTGGCCTATCATTCACGGTTGCGAAAAGAGAATGTCAGCAATTGCTGATGCGAATGACAAAATGCCAGAAGATAAATTAATGCAAAGAGCATTGGCTCAATTAGCAAGAGAAAATCTTTTATTACAATCTTCAGATTGGCCTTTCCTCATCACAACATGGCAGGCAAAAGATTATGCAACTGAAAGATTTAACGAACACGTTCACAGATTTGAAATTATTGCGGATATGATTGAAACAGGTTGCATAAACGAAGAAAAATTAGCAGAAATTGAAAACATTGATAACTGTTTTGCTGATATTAACTACAGAGTTTACAAAACAATTCCTGAAGGTAAATATCCTCAAGACGTTGAAAAAGTACAACTTCTCTGCAAATAGTTTGAAGAAAACAAAAAAGAACGGATTTAAAACTCCGTTCTTTTTTTTATGCAAAAAATAAAAAATCCGTTATAATTAATACCAAAGGTAAAATCATGGAAAAAATAAAAAATTTTTATATTGAAAAAAACACAATCTGCAATTGCATTCTACTTGTTATAATTGTTTTTTGTGGTTGGTTTACATTCAAAGGACACTATTCAAACATTTTAACAGATTTTGGACGAGAAATGTTGTTTCCTGAAGCGGTAATGAAGGGTAATGTTCTATATAAAGATATTTTATGTATATATTTTCCGCTTGCCTATCAGTTAAATGCTTTGGCTTATTTTATATTCGGAGCAAGTATTCAAACTCACGAACTTTGTGGATTGCTTAACATAACACTATTTGTGGTGTCGTTTTATTTATTAACAAAAGAATTTTTAAAAAGTAAAATATCTTTTATTTTATCAATTACCGTTCTGATTGCATCGGCATTTAACGGAACATTATTTAACATGATTTTGCCTTATTCAACAGGATTTGCATATGGTATAACAGCATCAATTTTTGTCATTTTATTCAGTGTAAAATATATAAAAACAAACAAATTTAGTTTTTTATTACTCTCATATTTGTTTTGTGGCATAGCATTTACGTTTAAAGGTGAATTTTTCTTGATGTTACCCATATTAATTTGGATTTCATTTTTTGCAAAACCGACAACAGCAAAAAAGAACTTCATTAATACAATTTGCTTTGCAATTACACCCTTAATTTCATTAGGTATTTTGCTTATACAAGGACTTACTGTTGAAGAAATAATAAAAGCGGCAGATTTTATGAAAGTATTTTTTTCAACAAACTCAATGATATATCATTTAGGAAAAACCGGTGGTATTTTTACATTTGAAAAACTTTCACTTTGGACTCAAACTATTTTAAATCTGACAATATTTTACGGAATCTCGTTCGTACTTTTCAAAAAGACTATAAACTCAAAGTTTGTATTGATAGGAATAATAATAAGTGCATTTCTCTTAAATATAACAAAAGTATGGTTACATACAGTCTTAATCCCAATAACTCTATTTGTGTTATTGGTTTACAAAATAAAAACAATTAAAAACAATCTTCCGGTTTTTACTTTAACATTATTTGCAATTGCACTTACGGCAAGAATGTTTTGGTCCTTAATTCTTTCAACATACGGACTTTATACTGCACCAGCAGCGGTATTAGCACTAATAGTGTTAATACCGGAAATTATAAAGGGGAAAGAATGGTTTACAAAAGAAAAATTGGAGCAATTTGCGATTTTTATACTTTCTTGTTATCTGCTTTATTTTTTTGTATTTGATATTTACCAATACAAAATAAATAATACTAAAATTCAAACAGAAAAGGGGCAGATTTATTTACCACAAAAAGAAGCAGAAACGCTAAATAATGCTATAACATACGTTCTTAAACACACCTCACAAGAACAAAAAGTTTTATTTTTGCAAGAAGGAACTTTTCTAAATTTTTTAACAGACAGACCGGTTGATTTAAATATGCATATGGTTGATAGGCTATATTACGAAGCAATAGGAGAGGAAAAAATCGTTGAAAATCTAAAGAGAAATGATTATGCAATTATTTTTCTTGCAGACGGATACGGCTTAACGAAGTTCGGGAAACCATATTTATACGGTTCAGATAATGCTATTTTACGATACGTTTTTGAGAATTATAATCTTGAATGGAGAAATAATTTTGTAAAGAGAGGAAAAGAAAACAATTTATATTGTTTACGAAAAAAATAATTTTTAATACACAACTAAATATTTTGTAATAAATGTGAATTTTTTGGAAAAGGTAGTATAATAGTCTTGTATTTATGTTCACAAGGAGAGAAAATATGAAAAAAGTATCAAAATTAATGACGGTAGCAATGATTGCGATTTTAGCATTAAGCAGTGCAAACGTAGCATCAGCAGCAGTAACAAATTCAAACGCAACATTCAAATATGCAGTAGTAGACGTTCCCAGAGTTGTTGAAAACTCACAACAAGTTGCCGCTTTGAAAAAGCAACGTCAAGAACAAGAAAGAATTTTTTCAAAATCACTTCAAGATGCACAAAAGAAACTCAACGCAGAAACGAATGCAGATAAGAAAAAGGCTCTTGAAACGCAATTGACAAAAAATCTTAATGCCCAAAGAGATAAAATGAACAAAGAATATGCACAAAAGTTACAAGCAATTGACAAAAATATTTCAAATGTAATTGCACAACAAGCAAAAGCAAACGGATACAAATTGGTAGTAGCAAAGAGTGTTGTTTTATACTCAGAAGGAACAGACATTACCGATGATGTTATGAAAATTGTAAAATAGTTCAAAATAGTTAACGTAAAAGCCCTCGAAGAGAGGGCTTTTTTGTAAAAAAAGAAAGAGCTATGAAAGTAATAAGTAAACAAAGAAACAGCAAAATGTGTTACATTTGCGGAATGGATAACGAATATGGGCTAAAGGCTCAATTTTACAATATGGAAGATAATTCTGTAATGACAAAATTTTTATATACAGAATATCATCAAAGCTTTCCGCAAAGAGTTCACGGTGGGTTAATAGCGACAATGCTTGATGAGCTTGCCTTCAGAGCGGCATGGGTAAAAGATTACGGCTTGCTCGGGGCGACAATGTCAATGGAAATCAAATACAGAAAACCTGTTCCGTATAACGAAGAACTAATAGGAAGAGGTATTGTTACAAAAAATTTGAGCAAATTTTTTGAATCAGAAGTTGAACTTTATGACGTTGAAAAAAGACTTCTTGCAAACGCAACTGTAAAATACATTAAATTACCGGTCGAAAAAGTTACAAATGCAGATTTTCATAAAGAAATGAGTTATCTTATTGAAGATAACGTAAAAGAACTTTGAATAAGATATAAAAATCGCCTATCGGCGGATAAGTTTCTCAAAAAATACCGTTATCATTTTCAAAAAGGAGAAGAAATGATAACAGAATTGAATGATGAGAATTTTGCGGAATACGTAGGGAAAGGCTTGAAAGCGATATGGTTTACAGCGACATGGTGTGGGTATTGCGTAAGACAAAAAGCAATACTTGAAGAGATGAAAGAAATTCAAATAGGCATGGTAAACAGTGAAAAAGCCCCATTGATAACACATAAATTCAATGTTACCGCATTTCCAACGTTAATTATTTTTAAAAACGGAACAGAAATTAACAGATATTTAGGACTGAAAGATAAATTTGAAATAATGAATATATTGACAAAATATTTAAAATAGAAAAACAGAAAAAAAACGATTAAAATTTTAAGTCTTCTTAACATAACCTTGACCGAGTTTTTTGTGAATGATATTGTAATAACAGTTGAAGCAAAAATCAGATATATAAGATGAATGTTTCAAGTTTATCATAGATTGGTATCACTGAAATTCAAAGAAAGATTAATTTTTTTCGAGATTGAAGAAGATAGATGTTACTAGTCATTGATAACAAAAATTAAATAAAGTCGTCACGGGCCTGTGGCGCAGCGGTAGCGCAGGGGACTCATAATCCCTTGGTCGTGGGTTCGAATCCCTCCGGGCCCACCATTAAAAAGACAGCAAGGAAGATTATTCCGAAGGCTGTCTTTTTTGTTTATTGCAGATTGGTTTTATACGTGAATGAAGAAAATTAATTTAATAAATTGAATTTTGAATAATTTTCAAATGTTTTTGATGCGGGAAATCTATGATTTACCGCATCCTTGCTTATTGATTGTATTTTAATGTCCAGTTTGGTTCGGACGGATAAAGTGTTTTTTTTTAAGCAAATTCGCTTGGTGTTTGAGTTTGAGGGGTAGGAAATAACCAAACTAAGTGTCTTTTAAAACGGACGAAATCGGACTTTTAATGGTTGGACAGATAGTGCGGTTATTTTAAGCAACTCCTTTTTTCCCATATACAGAGAGCTTTTTGCCCTATTTTAGGGCAAGACGTTTAGTATGGGTATTTTACGCAAAATGTCCGATTTGGAAATTTTGAAATTTACAAACACATTTCGACACACAACTTGGAAGTGATGTTCCCATGTTTTATTTTTAGAAGTAATGTGTTGCATATGGAACGTGAATATATAAACATGAAAAATGTTAAAATTTTTCTTTTGACAACCGTTCTTTACAGCTCCTGCCAAATTTAAAATCAAGTAAATATAGCAAAATAAGATTAGAACATATTGGAAGTATCAAAAAATATAACTTTACTATTGTTAGCAAATGCTTGTTTTATTTCTTCTGAAGGTTGAGCATAACAACCTACATATATTTTTTCAATATTTGAATTATTATTTATTGCATCAATAATATGTTGGTCACTATTCATAAACGATAAACCATGTGCAACCAAAGTCCCTGATATATGTTGGAATTCATTAAAGCATTTTGTCAAATAAGGTAATTGATTAATTCTTTCAACTTTTTCTTCAGGGGAACTTTCAAGAACCGTTAACGGTTCGTATCCTTCATCCCACTTTTCTTTAACTTTTTCAATCATCTTCTTAAATTCATCTTGTGTAACTTTTACTGTTTTATCACTACTTTCGATTAAGTGCAAAGCTCCATGAAGATAAAAGACTGTTTGGTCATTATCTATACTCCACCTATCACCGATAAAACCATCTCTTATTTTCAATTTCATGGCTTCTTTATTATGTTTAACTGATTCTAATTTTGATTCAATTGTAGTATCCGCAATTCTATCTAATTTATCACTTTCTTGACTTAACGTAATATTTTCAGCTTTCTTAGCTTCAAATGCCTGATAAACTTCTGGAATAACTTTAGTCCAACCACCAAGAATTTTTCCTTCAGCTTCTGCGATACTTTTTTCTAATAAAACTTCATTTTTACATAATATGTTTAGCCTATAGTCTTCATTTTTCTTTAAATATACAGGAAACATTTCATTTCTAACAAACTTAATACACTTATCATTCGTTGTATCAAGTTTTTTCTTTAATTTTGTATATTCTTTTGAATCTTCAGCAACAGAATTTAGTTGTTCCTTAAGATCTGAATAATCAACAAATTCTTTGTCGCCATAGTTTATAAACCGCATAAGCATCCAATACAGTAATGGATCATAGTTTAAGGTAAATACCTTATCAAAAAGTTGAAAAATTCTCTATACTTTGCAAGTTTATCATCTGTAAAATCTTCTACTTCATTTAAGGATTTAGGCATTAAACCATAAAGAGTATCTATAAATTCTTTATGTAACATACTTTTTATCCAACGTTCAATAATTGCCTTAGGAACAGTTTTTTCTGGTAAATCATTATTTACTTTTGCTTGGGTTTCTTCAATACACTTTTCTATATCAGATATACCAGTTAAACCTTGTAATGACGGCATATGTTGTAATATTTCTGATTGATTAAAAGCCTTATTGCAGTAGCTTCTTGAAAAACCGTTTCCTAAAATTACGGTACAATTATTTCCTAATTGATTCTTTACTTCGTCCCATGTTAAAAAGTCTGCCATAAACTATTCCCTCCGTACTTATTATTTGGCAAGGGCAATATTTATGCAAGTATCATGTTAATTTATTTTATGTAATCAAGGTATTCTAGAAGTTTTTTCTGCTCAAGATATTTCATATACTCTTCCATATATTTATAATCAGGTTCACCTTTTGAATTTACAGGAAGCATTATTCTCTGTTTTAACATTCTATTCTCATTAAATTTATATCCATACATATATTTACATTTTTGCTTCAATATAGCGTTTTTTAAAAACAAATAAATATATTTATCCCCTAACACTTCTTTTGTTGAAAATCTTTTTACATCATCTGAAAAAGTACATTTATAGGGGTGATAAAATGTTTCAACCACACTTCCATTGTAATTTACGCCCAAAACATTTTGATCCGTAGAAGTGTTTTCATTTGACACAAAATTTGTAATTCCGTTATTTGAATCAGTTGCACCAATAAAAGGAATATTGCCTTGTTTCATATTGGCTTTTGTCAAACGTTTTCCAGCTTTAATTTCAAATATTTTTGATATAGAAAAATCTTGCCATTCTTTATCAAAACTAACTTTTTTATATAGTTTATCAACTAAATTTCTAACATGTTCTTTATACTGATTTTTTAATTTTATTTCGTGTTCTTTTATATATTCTTCCATAAACTCATAATCTGGTTCACCTTTTGAATTTATGGGAAGTATTATAGACATTTCACGTAATCTATCTTGACAAGCCTTATATCCGTATGAAAATTTTTTTTGATTGTTTTTATTAATTTGCACTGTTAAAAATAGTGCTATATATTTATTCATACCAAACTTTGGAATTAATACTTCCACATGATCAGAAGCTGAAAAATCATTTGCTTGATAGGTACAGAATCCAGCGACTGCACTATCAACAGTTAATACTCCGCCTTTTTCGGTAGCTAAATTATAATATCCAGCTTGACCATTTGCAGTTGTTTGAGTAGTAACATAAGGATATTCGCCATCACCCATTTGTTCCAATGTGCTTTTGGGTGTTGTTTTAGAGCCGCTTATTTTAAACAATCTTGCAACAGGAATTTCTTTCCATTCAACGTCTTTTAAACTTCTACTCATTTGTACAATCCTCAAACAAGTATTTTCTACCTTGTGCAATCATAGAAAATTCAAACGATAAATAATCTGCTATTGTTTTTTCAAAATCTTCTTCTGTTGGGATTTCATCATTAAAATAATAAAACGCATGTAACCATTCATCTGTTGCTTCTACTGTCGATTTTACGCAAAATTTCGTTGGTGCTTCAATTCTACCAAACCAAACATCTAATAAATGTTGCCTCTTATCTTTTGCGCTCTCTGTTTCCAGCAAGCCAATGTGCGGTGCTACTTTATACCCATCATCTTTAAAATCAATAAATTTACATTCTTTGTCTTTTGGATGTGGATTATGTGCCGTAAATATAACTATGCAAGGATTAGTTCCCACTCCATAAAAAGTATCGCCGCTTAAAGTAATTACACCTTCTAAGGTATGGTGCTTCAAGATATTTTCTTTAAAATTTTGTTCATCTTTTGTCTTGCCTGTCATTGATGATTGCGGAACAATCGCAATTACCTTGCCACCTTCAACAACAGAATCTAATAAATGTTCAACAAAACTTATTTCATATAGTGCGGGGTTTTGTTTTGAGCCTTGGCTATAAGGCGGATTTATCATACCTACCGTAGCACCCTTTAGTTGCAATTCGTTTTCATTGCATCTTAAAAAATCCTCGTCTATTAAATTGCTTTTGCCATCGCCCCTTAAAATCATATTTGTAGTTGCAATTGTGAACATATATGGTTGCAGTTCGATACCATGTAATTGATTTTTTCTTATATTGTCTTTTGTTCTTTCATCTTTTGCTTTGCATAGCATATTATGCATACTTGCGATTAAAAATCCGGCTGTCCCACAACAGGGGTCAAAAACTATGTCATTTGTTTTTAAATCTGCTAATTCACAAAATAGCTCAGTAATGTGTTTTGGAGTTAATATTATACCTAAATTTTGCCCATCACCACCTGAATAACTCATAAATTCACCATAAAATCTGCCCAAAAAATCTTCTGATGTGTGCATAAATTTTTGGTGTTTGAAAATGTTATCATTAATTTGTTCTGCGTAATATTTTAATGGAGTTTTTCCTAATGTTTTATTAAATTCGTTTAAAATTTTTGTATCTTTTATTAAAGAAAATTGATTTAATAATTTTTCTTTTTTTACTGATGGTTGAACATTAGAACGTTGTAAATTTTTATCTATTGCATTAAAAATTTTGTCTCCATCTGTTTCTACTTCATCAGCATTTAAATCGTCTAAATTAAAAGATTTCTTTTCAATTTCTCTTAATGCCAGCAATATTCCAGACACGACCAAGGGTTTTTGGGTATCTTGCAGATTACCATAATTTCTTAAATCATCATGCAATTGTTTGGCAAATTTTAAAATTTCTTTTGTTTCTTTTTCTGATGTTGTATCTTCTTTTAAAATTTCTTTTATATACCATTCTTCAATATTATCTTCATTAAAATTGTAAAAAGATTCAATATCAGGCAAAATTTTGCAATATTCTCTTTCGTTAATCCATATAGGGGTAATTTTATGATGTTTTTCATTTCCTGAAATACCAAAAGCAAGAACTTTTTTGTAACTTGTGTTGCAAATTAAATGTTTGCCATAAAAATAAGCACCATTAACAGCATAATCTGTAATTGATGAAGGTTTTGTGCAAATTAAATTTTTATCATCATATTTTATATGTTTTTGCAAATCAGCCTTATCTTCTATAACTAAAATAAAATCTTTTACAATTCCTACAAACTCCGGAAAACCAACATTTCCAGTTCCTTTTTTAGATGCAGATTTTAAAGCTTCATTAATTTCTTTTATAGAACTACCTTGCGGTTCTAACTTTTTATCCAAACATACTTCTTTTAATAATTCCCAAACCCAAAAATCAGTTTTTACTTCTTTTTTTGCCATTATTACCTCTTATTTTAAAATCTCATCAATCTTCCCTGCCATAAACAGCGGAATATTATAAAGTCCGTTATTTATTTCAAAATCGGCAAGGCTTGTTCTTATACTTATTTCAGGTTCAAATTTTTCTCTATAAACTTTAAGTGATTTTGCTTGTAAATTAGTATTTGCTTTAACTTCAACAGGAATTACATAACCATCTGTTTGAATTATAAAATCAATTTCGGCATTTCCTGATTTACTTATCCAATACGTAATTTCCATATCCTCAATAGTTTTTAGCTGTTGTAATACATATTGTTCTGCTAACGCA
>CAZKAS010000057.1:0-11252 GCA_964550875.1 uncultured Muribaculaceae bacterium
CTCTGTTAAACCTTCCGAAGTCGGCAACTTTATACGGAAAAAAGTTAAGTGGTATATGTAATTATTGGCTAACATATCGTATGCCCGAAAGTCAAGAATAGCAAGAAAAAATTTTAAAAAAATTGCAAAATTTGATGAAAAATTATTTTGAATGTGCTATGTTTATTTTAAAATATTACTGTCTTTAATAAGAACTCTGATATCAGGCGATTAGTTTTAAATCATAGATGAGTTCGGGTGTGACGACTTTTGCGAAGTCGGTAACAAAACAGTTCCAACTTCGTTCCGTTAGTACCACCACTTAAAAAGGGGTTAAAATACCTCTTTTTTTTTATGTAACCAGATGATTATAGACTTGTAAATTTTAGGCACTATTAACAAGCATGATATTTATTTTTAGTTTCTTCATTAATTTCAAATTTGCTTATAAGTCATTCAATAATCATTAAAGGTTATTTGCTCTCCAACATTGTAGTTGGTGCTTGTAAAAAATAATCATGCTCGACTTTTGAAATCTCTTTCTCTGTTATTATCCAAAATGATTTTAATTTTCTGCCATTTTCGCTATTTTCCGAAACTACGTGGATATTATCATCTTTAAAGTCCAAAGATACCGAACCGCCTCCATCATATGCCATTGCCTTTTCAAATCCTGCGGCTTTCATTAAATCTGATGCTTCCGGTAATGATATAGGGTGTTCCTTCGTTGCTACAACAAAATATACGTTATTATTCTTTATTCCGACTAAAGTTCTTGCATATTTTGACAGTGAAGATGAACGCTGTTCTATAGTTCCGTCAGGTTTTGACAGAACAAAAAATTCTTCCTCTAATCTCAAATCGGGAACCAATCCCGGCCCTCCTTGAATTGCGTGTAAAAGTGTATATCCTTCCGGTATTTTGTCGTTATGCAATGCTATATCGTACTTTAATTTTCCATTTTCTACATTCTTTAACACTCTCATTTCACTTCTGTTAAATATTTTGTCTAAATATGGCTTTAAATGTTTATTATTTATTAAGTGTGAATTGTTATTGGGATTTAATATTAATTTGCCGTCTTGCGTTAAATAAGAAGTTGTTTGATGATTTTTAGGATCAAAAAAACCTGCATTTACAACAAATCTGGCATTTGTCTGTTCCATTACTTCCTTATTCGTCGTCAAATTTACAACATAATGTGGTCTTAACTCACCTTTTAAATTTGATGTATTTATTTTTATTGTATAAATACCGTCAACATAAGCAGACGAAACATCAGGTTCAAGATGTCTTACATCTTTTGCATTGCCTCTTTCCGTTTGAGGTGTGGTGAATTTTTGTTTTTGAGAAACTTTCTTTAAAAATTTTTTATCGGTTTTACTTACATCTGACCGTTCTGTTGCATAAACAGTTGCTGCCGTAAATAAAAATAACAAGGTTATTGAAAAAAGTCTTTTCATTAAAAATATCCTTCTTATAAATCCTTTTGTTTCTTTAAAATTTTAATAGAAATTATTAAAAGTATCGGTGCAAGAAAAGCCGTAATTACTGGGGTAATAACTCCTTTTTCAGCCATCAAGTCCAAAAAAGGCATAGTTATATAATACAAAAATATCGTTAATACCGCCAACGTAAATCCTATAAGTCGCTGTTCTCTAGGTTTTGAAAAACCTAGCAACGCACCAAAAACAACAAACAATATCGTCATTAATACTTGAGAAAGTCTGCTTAAATATTTATGTAACATTGAACGGTATTCATCATCCATTGACTCTTTTTTTAACAAACTTATATATTTTTTAAGTTCGTCATTCGTCATTTCCCTTTCTCTTTTTACGGACGATTTCATTAGTTCATAAGCATTTCTTCCTCTCTCGCCGTCTAATATTATTGTATCCTTCTCTTTTCCTACTTCGTTATATATTCCTTCTTCAGATATTTTATAAACAGTTGCTTCGTTTATTCTCCACGTGTTTTGTTGTTCATCAAATTTTACATAATCAGACATTCTGATTGTCTTTAACAAACTGCCTCCCTGTTTATCTATTTCCGTATTAAAATCTAATACCACTACATCATTAATGGAATAATTTCTAAATTCAGGTACAATTATTATTTTTTCCATTTTTTCATTTGCATTTTTTGTAGGAAAAACAAAATGTGTAACCGTTGTCGATGCTTTTCTCTTCATATTGTACTCACCCTCTGTAAATGGTATCAATCTGTCACGAACAAAAAATACCAAAATTGAGGTCAACACACCCAATACTAATAAAGAAGCTATTATTCTATGAAATGAAGCACCACATGCCCTTAAAATAGTCATTTCAGAATCTTTACTCAATTTATCGAATGTAAATAATGTTCCTAGAAAAACGCCTACAGACAATGCATTTGCTAAAATTTTCGGAATTTCACATAAAATTACGTTAATACCTAATGCTAAGGTATATTGCCCATTCATAACTCTTTGTACGGTTTTCAAAAGCGTTTCCGGTGCTATCCATATAATCCCAAACAACAATATACAAACTAAAGTCGCTTTAAAAACCTGCGAAAATATATATTTGTCTATAATTTTGATTTTGAACATTACAGACTAAAATCCTTTCCAAGATAAAATTGTTTCGCAACCGGGTTTTCTGCAACTTCTGTACTGGTTCCTTGAATTTTAATCTTTCCGTCAAAAATTATATAAGCCCTATCAGTAATTGAGAGCGTTGCTTTAGGGTTGTGATCCGTAATCAAGACGCCAAGCCCTTTTTCTTCCGATAATCTTCTGATATTATCCTTGATTTCTCCAATCGCTATTGGGTCAATCCCTGTAAACGGCTCATCAAGAAGTATAAATTCCGGACTCGCTGCCAATGCTCTTGCAAGCTCAGCACGACGTCTTTCTCCTCCTGAAAGCGCTACTGCATCTGTATTTCTCAGCTTTTTTATCCCAAATTCATCTAATAATACTTCCAGTTTATCTTCCTTTTCGTCCGGTGTAAGTTTATCGTTGATTTCTAAAACTAATCTAATATTTTCTTCTACCGTCAACTTTCTAAAAATTGAAGCTTCCTGCGGAAGATATCCTATACCCATTTTTGCCCGTTTATCCATTGTCAAAGCAGTTAAATCTTTATCATCAAGAAATACCTTCCCGCTATTGGGCTTTACCAAACCTACTACCATATAAAATGTTGTCGTCTTACCCGCCCCGTTTGGTCCTAAAAGACCAACGACTTCTGATTTATTTACCGTAAAACTGTTGTGATCAACTACCGTTCTATCACCATATATTTTTACAAGGTTTTCTGCCTTAATTTGCATAAACTACTCCTATCTTTATTAATTATATCAAAAACACTCGTCATGCAAAAATATTTAATATATTAAAAAATTTGCCGATTTCCTCTTATTACTTTATACTTTCCATATGTACAATTATTATAAAAAATACGTTCCATATCTATTTATTCTGCCTGCTGCAGTCATTTTGGTATTGTTCTTTTTTATACCTTTCATTGAAACTGTATTCTTAAGTTTTAAAGATTATTCTTCCGATTTGTATAACCCTGCTTTTGTCGGCTTAGATAATTATGTTACCCTCTTGAAATCAAAAGAATTTTATCAGGTTATTTGGAATACTTTTTTATATGTTATCGGTGCTGTTCCAATTTTAGCAACTATCCCCTTAATTTTGGCAATTTTAATCCATCAAAAATTACGTTGCTTAAATCTGTATAAAATATTAATTTATTTGCCCGTTATAATTTCTATAGTCGTTGTTGCCATTGCATTTAAATGGCTATATGCAACTCAGGGTATATTAAATTATTTTATTGAAATGCTAAATATACACCCTATAGAATGGTTAACCTCTCCTGATGTCGCTATTTGGTCAGTCATTATTGTTACTATTTATAAAGGTATCGGGTATTACATGATGATATATCTCTCCGCTTTAGTCGGTTCTCCTAAAGATTTGCTTGAGGCCGCTGATGTTGACGGAGCCGGATTAGTTCAAAAACATCTTAATGTCACTATCCCCTATCTAATGCCCACAATCGCACTTGTGGTTACAGTTTCTACCATTTCTGCTTTAAAAGTTTTTGCGGAAATTTATGTAATGACCTCCGGCGGCCCTTTAAATTCTACAAAAACAATTGTTTACTACATTTACGAAAGAGCATTTGAAAATTTAGATTTGTCCGTCGCTTCTGCCGCTTCCGTAATTCTTCTGGCTATTGTTATGATTTTTTCTGCTTTAAATATTTTAGTCTTTGAAAAAGGAAAGTATCAACCATAATGAACAAACATATAAAAGGGCTTTTATCTCATTTGATTTTAATATCTGTATCTGTTTTATCAATATTTCCGTTTTTGTGGTTATTTTCAACTGCTCTGAAAGGACAATCAGAAAATATTTTTCAATATCCTCCGGAATTTATCCCACAATTCCCAACATTCGACAATTTTATCGGCGTTTGGCATCAAATAGATTTTATCGGCTATTTTTTTAACAGTCTGATTGTTGCAACTTTTACAGTCATTTTAAATGTGATTTTCTCTGCGCTGGCCGCTTACCCATTGGCAAGAATGAATTTTAAAGGGAAAAATTTAATTTTTTATTTAATTTTGGCTACAATTATGGTTCCTTTTCAGGCAATTATGCTCCCTATTTATCTAATTATTCTTAAATTGAATTTGGTTGATTCCGTATCCCATTTTGCAGGATATGCAGGTTTAATTTTACCATTCGCCGTTAATGCATTCGGTATCTTTCTCATGAGGCAAGCTTTTATGGCTGTTCCTAAAGAACTCGAAGAAGCCGCTTTCGCTGATGGTTGCAATATTTTTCAAATATGGTCAAAAATCTTATTACCCTGCGTTGCGCCTACTTGTGCCGTTCTTGCGGTGTTTACTTTTATCGGGTCTTGGGGTGAGTTTCTATGGCCAAGTATCGTGCTGACTGATAAATCTCTCTATACTTTACCTGTCGGGATTAACGACTTGCAAGGTATGTTCAGTGCAAATTGGAGATATATCGCTGCCGGCTCTATTATATCTATTATTCCTATTTTAATTTTCTTCCTCGCAATGCAAAGATATTTCATCTCCGGTCACAATGATGGGGCTGTTAAAGGTTAATAGTAACACTTTGACAATTAAAAGCACCCTTTCGGGTGCTTATACTTTGGTCTATTTAGTAACTTTCACTACTCCTCTGAAGAACCTTCATCTGAATCTTGTGCAAGTTCAGCTACATCTTCCTCATCTACACCGTATTCTTCCTGACTAAGTTCTTCTTGAATTTCTTCATCAAGTTCATCTTCTACAGGTTCTTCGTATTGTTCTTCTTCATAACCTCGTGAATTATCCATTGCTTCCGCTTGAGAAACACTCTTAATATCTATCTTCCAGCCTGTAAGTTTGTGAGCAAGTCTGACATTTTGTCCGCCTCTGCCAATTGCAAGACTCAACTGGTCATCAGGTACAATTACAAGTGCTTCCTTTGAATATTCATCATCTGCTAAAATATCAACTGATACTACTCTCGCAGGTGATAAAGTATTGACAATGTATTCAACAGGGTCTTCGGAATATCTTACAATATCTATTTTTTCGTTCTTAAGTTCACCGATAATAGTTTGGATACGGCTTCCTCTCGGTCCTATACATGCGCCGACACAATCTACTTCGGGGTCATTGCTTGCAACTGCTATTTTTGTTCTAAAGCCTGCTTCTCTCGCTATAGACTTGATATCTACAATTCCGTCTTCAATTTCAGGTACTTCCAGTTCAAATAATTCTCTGACAATTTCTGCATGTGCGTGTGAAACTATAAGTTGTAATTGACGTGGAGTGTCTTTTACATTCAATACGAATACTCTTATTCTCGTTCCTGATTTGTAATATTCTCCGGGTATTTGTTCTTTTGCTGGCATTACAGCTTCTGAATTGCCTATTGAAACTATTACATTCCTGCCTTCTACTCTTTGGATTGTTCCTGTAATTAATGTTCCCTTCTTTTCCATAAATTCATCAAGAACCATCTTTCTTTCCGCTTCTCGGATTCTTTGCGTCAAAACTTGTTTCGCAGATTGAGCAGCTATTCTTCCAAAATCTTCCGGCGTTACGTCAATCTTTACTTCATCTTCCAACTCTACGTCTTCTCCAAATTCCTTCGCATCTTCTAATGAAATTTCCGTATCTGCGTCTTCAACATTCTCTACTACCGTTTTGTTCCTAAAAACACCAATTTCACAAGTTTCTTCAACCAATATTGCCTCTACATTGGTCGCATCTTTTGCCTTTATGTGTTTCTTGTACGCTGTAACCATCGCATCACATACTGATGTAATAATTACTTCCTTGCTTATTCCTTTTGTTTGTTCAAGTTCTTCACAAACTTCAAAGAATGTTGAGCCGATTTTTATCATTTTATTTCTCCTATATATCCGGCGAGTATAATCTCGCACTCACAATGTTTTCCGTTTGAATTTGTACTTCCTGCTTCGTTCTGTATGAATATACCGTCAATCCTCTTGTTTCATCATAATCGACAATCTTACACACAAATTGCTTCTCGTACGTTTCATCTATTCCGTTTCTTAATTTGATTTGTATGTCTTTTCCTACAAATATTAAATACTCCTTATCCGATTTAAGTTTCCTTTCAACTCCGGGTGAACTTATCTCCAAATTAAATTTGAACGGTATCAGTTCATCTAAAAAATCACTTAAACTTCTTGATAGATTTTCACAGTCATCCAGAGTTATATTCCTTTCCCTTGAATATATGTATATCCTTAAAAACCAACGGTGATTTTCTTTTGAAAAATCTATCTCTACAGGTATTACTCCAAATCGCATTGCCGTATTCTCAACCAGTGGCACTATTTTTTCCACTACTTCCTTTTTGTTAAAATGTTCGTATTGAGGTTTCTCGTCTTGTGATTTCTTGTAATTTTTCATAGCAATTCCCATGCCTGCTTTAATCCGTTACTCTTACTGCTAAAAATCCGATAAGAATAAAAAAAGAAACGGCAAGCCGTTTCCTTCAAGGATACTTCGATAATATCACACCCATCTTAAAAAGTAAAATAAATGTAACGAAAAATAACTATTTCACAATAATATATTTTTCCACAATATCTAAAAGTTCCTTCAATCGCCTTTTATCATGCAAATAACAGTATCCGATTAAAACTTCAAATTCCGTCGCTGTTCTGTGTAAATTCCTATTAATCCTTCTAACTGTTGATGTCTTTATATTTCCTGCGCGTCTTATTAAATCAAGTTCTTCTTCACTTAAATGTTCTTTTATCTTTTCTAAAAGTTCACTTTGAAATGTGGCATTTACAAATGATACCGTTATTTCATGCAGTTTTTTAAGATTTTCTGTCATATATATTGTCTTTTCTCTGACAAAAAGTTCCCAGTAAGCATCTCCGATATGTGCATAATTTTTAATATTAAGTTCTTTCATACAATAATTATACTATAATAGAATATGGATATTAGAAGCATGGATAAGTTATGAAAATTTTATTGATTACTGATTTGTACCCCCTAGCAAGTAGTGGCGAACCTCAAGTCTTGAAGGATTTTGCAAAAAATTGGCAAGAACATGGACATATCGTTGACGTTATTCGACCAAACTTCTTGTTTAATACTAAAATCAGACACAAAAAAATCTTCAAAAATGGTACTTATTTTGAAGATAATATTAAAATATTTAATATTAACTATCTTACACCTTTCCTTTTTGATGTAACGGAAAAACTTCCGAAAAACTTCGCAATTGGTAACTACAATCTTGTTATTAGCCACATGCCTTCCGGTGCTATGTTTGCAATGAAGTTAATCGGTAAATGCGCCGGCATTCCTTACGTAGCATCTGTTCATAACTCGGATATTACAGTTTTGACTAAACCCTTATACAAATTCTTCTTTGCCCCTGCTCTGAAAAAGGCATATAAACGTGCCGACGCAATTTCTGCAAGAAGTAATGTACTCGCAGATAAAATTAAACAACTTTCTCCTTATGCAAAACACAAAACTTTTGTTGCTGCTTCCGGAATTAACAAAGATATTATTGAATCTGTTGAAATTTTTGAAAAAAAAGCCAATAATCGTCAAGAACCTTTCATTATTTCTACTGTTGCTAAATTAATTAAACGAAAAAATATTGATGTTATTTTGAATGCTGTAGCTAAATCTTATTTGAATAACTTTATTCTGAAAATCATGGGCGACGGCGAAGAATTGCCGTATCTCAAAAATCTAGTCAAGCAACTTGATATTGAAGAAAACGTAATTTTTACGGGAAATATCCCAAATGAAGAAGTTCTGAAAAATCTTTCTGACTCTCACTTGTTCATTCTCGTTAGCGAAGGTGAAACTTTTGGTATGGCTTATTTAGAAGCCGCTGCCAGAGCAAATATTGTTATCGCAACAAAAAATGACGGAGTGGACGGTATTATCAGAAACGGCGAAAATGGTTTCACTTGTGACATCGATTCAGATACTCTTTCTATTTTAATTGACAGAATACATAATATGCCTGAAAAGGACATTAAAAATATACTTCTGACAAGAAGACAAGAACTTCTGGAAGAAAATGACAAAACTTTAAGCCTCAAATATCTAAATACAGCATTAAAAATTATTGGAACATAACAAAAAAAGACAGAGCCATTAAACTCTGTCTTTTCTATTTTTATAATCCTTTTCTATATACAGGAAGCAGTATAATAATACAAAGCAATGCAGAAATTATCCAAAACCATAACGCTGATTGCCAACCAAAATTATCAATAAAATAACCTGTTCCTACTCCTGATATCATTGCTCCTAAATAACCAAAAATACCGCAAAATCCTGTCGCTGCCGCTGCTACCTTTTTTGAGGACGATTCAACTGCGCAAAGTCCGCCAATAAAAATTAACGGTCCTGCCGTAAACAATCCTATTCCTGATAAACAAACATAGTCAATTATCGTTGACAACATTGTATGACCTGAATTTTCCATCAATCCAAACAAACATACAATTAAGCCGACACAAAATAATATATTAACAGGCATTCTTCTACCATTAAACATTTTATCAGACATTACTCCTGCCAAAAGTACGCCGGCAATGCCAAATAATGGTAAAAATGTCTGCTTTTGTGTCGCCATTTCAAGCGTATCTCCCTTGAAATCAACTAAATACTTAATTATCCAATCTTCTGTTCCATATCTGAAAATATAAACAAAAATAAACGAAAGAACTAATGTCCACATTATAGGATTAAAGAATATATGCTTTTTCAAAATTTCAAAATATGATAATTTATCATCTTCGTCTTCTTCCACTTGATTAGGTTTTACAGTACCTTCATATTCATCAACCTCAGGTAAGCCAAGCGTTTGCGGTTTGTCATGCATACTTTTTGCGATATAAATTGATGACAAAAGACACAAAAAGGCAGGAACAATAAATGCCGACTGCCAACCATATCTGGGAATTAAATAGCCTGCTAACAAAAATACCAAACATGTTCCTAATTGGTGAGAAGCAGCCCATATTGACCATACGGTACCTCTCTCTTTATTTGACCACCAAAACGTTAACACCTTCGCACATATCGGAAATCCTGCCGATTGAAACCAGCCGTTTACTCCCCAGAAAAATGACATTAACAACAATAATGCTGATTGTCCCATAAATTGAATATCATGAGACAAAATAATCGGACTGATTGCAAATAAAATATTGGTTAAAGCTGAAATAACCAATGAAATTACCATAAATTTGTTTGCATCTGCCTTGTCTGCAAGTACTCCGTTAATGAATTTTCCTATTGCATATGAAAAATATAATGCACTTCCCAATATTCCAAGTTCAATGTTTGAAAAACCTAACTCGGAACCCAACACAGGTAAAGCAACAGAAATATTTTTTCTCGTTAAATAAAAAACTGTATATCCGACAAAACATGTTGCGAAAATATCTATTCTTCCCCTCTTGTATGTTTTTTTTATCTCTTCATCACTCATTGTAACAGGAAGATTTTTCGGCGCCGCATAATAATCAATTATCTTTTTAAACATATAAATCCCAACTTTGTATTTTTAATAACCGATATAATTTGATATTATATTACAAACATAAAATAATTTTAAATTTTTCCGCAAAAAAAAACGACCCACTCGGGTCGAATATAAACTCACACGGGCAATCGCCCTACACTCTTATTCTTCATCTTTTATAAACTATACCAATTATGCTGCCTTTTTTTCTGTTTCTATTGAATTTCTGAGAACATCAACAATTTCACCGTCCAATTTACCTTCTGCAACAAATGAATCCATAATTGCCAATGCATCTTCTGCCTTCATTGTTTCTTTGTATGCCCTTTTTTCTGTCAATGCTGAATAAACATCTGCAACTGAAACAATTTTTGAAAGTCTGTCATTTGTCATTGATGCTGCTGTGTGGTGGTTTCTGACAATTGATAATGCCTTAGAATTCATTCCTGTTGTCTTGAGCAATTCATAACCAATTCTGCTGTGCGTATTGATTATTGCTCTTTCTTCTGCATTTAATTTGCCGTTCTTATTAAGTATTTCTTGCGGAATCATTATCTTTCCAAAATCATGAAATAATGAACCTAATGCTACCGCTTCTTTATCTTCAGATGAAAGATTCATTTTTTCTGCCAAAGATACTGCAATATCAACTGTTGTGCTAACGTGGGAATTTCTGATATCCTTCAAATTGTTTATACAAACAACTGCATTAACACCCTTTTCTGCAAGAAGTTCTTTTACTATCGGTGCTTTTGTAAGCATTGAATTTACTGATGATTCTGTCATATATCTGTTCATCAATGCATTCGGATTATATTTTGCTAAGAATTTTTCGTAAAGTGCTTCTACCGGATTCTTTTGAACTAAACCATTATTCGTAAGTTTGTATATGTCTTGTTGTACTCTCGCTTGTGCGTAGTTTCCAAAACCATATCTCAATCGTGCTGCTTGGTTCGGTGCCGTTACGTTGATATTATTCAATTTTTGTACTTCTTGTACGTTCAATTTTCTATCCTAATATCTCTTTATCTCTAACAAAATATTTCTATTTTGCTTACCCTTTTATAAAGTATTTGAACTATAAATTATTGCCTTTTTTAGAAAATTGCATATACTTTTTGTTACATTTGTTTACAAACAAAAATAGGTGGATTCAAGAAGTAATCGCAACACTATAAAGTTGAAATACCTCATTAGGTGT
>CAZKAS010000058.1:0-10599 GCA_964550875.1 uncultured Muribaculaceae bacterium
TAAATCATCTGATCTCAAATCTTCCGATATTCCACATGCTGCTAATATTTTTGCAGAACGAGCAGGACCAATTCCAAATATATAGGTAAGGGCTATAATCATTCTTTTGTTACGAGGTAAATCTACCCCGGCAAGTCTTGCCATGTTTGTCTCCTTGTTTCTTAATTATTTCTTTTTTACCTTAACAAACAACGATTATCCTTGTCTTTGTTTGTGTTTCGGATTTTCACATATAACTGCTACTCTTCCTTTTCTCTTGATAATTTTGCACTTTTCGCAAAGTTTCTTTACTGATGCTCTGACTTTCATAATGCTTTCCTTCTTATTTAAGTCTGTATGTAATTCTTCCTCTGGTAAGATCATAAGGCGTCATCTCTACCTTAACCTTGTCACCCGGTAAAATTCTGATGAAATTCTTTCTGATTTTGCCGGATATATGTGCGAGAATTTCATGCCCGTTTTCCAACTCAACACGAAACATAGCATTCGGCATTGCCTCTAAAATTGTTCCTTCAAATTCAATTACGTCTTTTGACATAGGTTCTTTCCATTGGTTTTTGTATTGTTTGCACAAAGACTATCGTCCTCGTTCCTCTATAGTACATGTTCAAAATTTCAAATCAAGTCCTTTTTTCCCCATTTTATGCACTTTTTAAATTTTTCTCGAAATTTAATTATAATTGTTTTTTTAATAATATGAAATATTCAGTCTTCGCCGACTTGTCAAAAATCCCTTAAAATAGATATTTTCCAAAGTTTTGTAAATTTTTGTAAATCTAATATAATATTTTTATGTTTAAAAAAACAATTAGAGTAAATGGTAAAAGTCGAAAAAATATTTACAAAGAAGAAATAATTCTTCTTATTCATAATTCTTTGAATAGAGCAATTTTATCATTAAAACCAAAAATTTCTCATTAATCAGTAAATTCAATTTATAAAAAAGTTTTCCCCTACAGATTAATGTAAAAATTCATTAATCATTTTTTAATCAAAACACAAACGAAAGGAGATTTTATGTTTTTTAATGTTTTAAAAGCCAAAGATATTGTTGATTTTAAAGATTCAAAATTTGAAAAGGAAACTTTACTTGTTAATGAAGAAAGCTCTCTTAGTATTGTTGCACTCAAAAAAAGTGAAATTATAGACACTCATACTTCTGCTCGTGATGCAGCTGTTTACGTTATTGACGGAGAAATTGAAATTCATTTTGATGCAGAAAAATTCAAACTGGACAAAGGAGAAATTATTTTATTCAAGAAAGACAAAGAACACAAAGTTGTTGCTAACAAAGACAGTAAATTTTTCATAATAAAAATCTAGCGAAAAGCCCCTAAAAAGGGGCTTCAATTTTATTAACGATTATTTTGTTCTGCGAGTTTTTTATCTCTGTCAAACCTAAACTGGTCTGCATAAGAATAGTAAAAAAGTCCTAAATCAAGTTCCTTTGTTCTTTTTTCGACATAAGAAATTAAATTTGCAACATTATCAGGAACATTTTGTTTTCTCGGGATATACCACTTGCCTTCAATATCAATACATACTTGCTTTAATCCGATTTCACAAGATTGTGTTAACCAATTTTCAATTTCTCTTTCCGAGTCATTTACCCCAGGAATAATGATATATTTTGAACGAACAAGTGTTTTATTCTCAGTTTGAACAGAGGCATAAAGTTTTAAAGTTTCCATAACTTTATCATAGGCATCAATTTGTTTAATTTTTTTGTAAGTTTCTCTATCCGAGCAATCTACGGAAACCGTTACATCAAGACGTCCGGTAGGAATGCCTTTCAATATCGACTGAACTGGTTTGATACCTGATGTATTTGTAACAATACTTCTGACATTATTTTCGAGAAACAATTCCGTAATATCATCAAATTCATCTAAACATGCCGGTTCTCCGCCGCCATAAGCCAAATATCCATTGAATCGAAGCAATTTCCTTTCCAACATCTCTTGCAATATCGGCATCATTTTATATTCTTGCAAAGAATTAAAATATTTTTTATTTTCTTCTGTATAGCAATAACTACAGTTGCAATTACATCTCGTCCAGTGAGAAATATAAAAATTAGAGAAATACTCTTCTGTATCCCACCAATCTTCTTTCAAATTAAAGCAACCTTCGCAATGAGGGTCAATAATACCCTGTTTGTTCTTTTCTCGAATTTCTCTCATCTGGTCACAAAGTGCGTCCCAATCTATTTTTTGACCACGATAATCTCGTTGCAGCCAAAAAGGAGTTCCCAATTTTCCCGTCAAAAAGCAACAGACTTGAATACTATCATAATAGAAATAAATTCCGTGTTCTAAAAGGTGACAACTTTTATACTGTTCCATCTATACTCCTATCGGATTTGAGCAACTTTTGATTTTCTTGATTTACATTGTATAATAAAAAAGTAACTATGCAAAGAGGAGTTCAGGAATGACCAAATTACCATTTTTCTATGATATAACCTTACGTGACGGAAATCAATCACTTAAACGCCCTTGGAATATTTTAGAAAAAGAAGAAGTTTTTAAACTCCTTATGGCATTAAAAATTCCAGCTGTAGAAGCAGGCTTTCCTGCATCTTCAGAAATGGATTTTGAAACCTGCAAAAGATTAGCGGAAATAGCCCCTGAAAATGTTACTATAAGCGGACTTGCAAGAGCGGTTGAACACGATATCATTAAAGCAGTTGAAGCAATCAGCCCTGCCAAGAAACCTCGTTTACACACTTTTATTGCAATGAGTCCGTTTAATATGAAATATGTTTTGAACAAAAGACCTGAAGAAGTACAAAAAATTGCAATCGAAGCAGTTGAATTCGCTAAGTCGAAATTGGGAAAAAATGCAGACATAGAATTTTCCGCAGAACATTTTGGAGATTGTGCGGAGAACATTGATTTTGTCATAGACTCTTTCAAAAAAGTTGTTAAAGCAGGAGCAACAACCATAAATTTACCCAACACAGTAGAAAGAACAAGGGTAAATGTATTTACGGACTTAGTTGAAAAAGTTTACAATGCTCTTCCAAAAGACATCAACATATCTGTTCATTGCCACAATGATTTAGGAATGGCAACAGCAGCAACGGTTGAAAGTTACTTTAAAGGTGCTGTTCAACTTGAAACAGCATTAAACGGATTGGGAGAAAGAGCAGGAAATACTAACTTCTATGAAGTTGCAGTTGCATTGCATAATTCGGGAGTTGATGTTCCTGTAGATTTATCAAAAATATACGAAACAGCACTTATCATTGAAGAAATGTCAAAAGTTAAAATTTACGAAAAGGCTCCATTAATAGGACCTGAAGCACTTGCTCACAGAAGTGGCATTCATCAGGACGGTGCCGTTAAAACAAAAGATATGGAAAAAGGTGCCTACAGACCTATTCACCCATCTCTCATCGGCAGAAAAGATGACGAAAAATTAGGAATTACAAGCCAATCAGGAAAAACTGCTCTGTATGAAATTATAAGTCGTGCAGGATACCCGATTACAATTCAAGAAGCAGAAAGAATTTCTCCTATTATAAAAGAAGCTGCCGAAAAAGTTGGAGAATTGCCTACTCGAAATTTAATTGACATCTACTTAAAAGAAGTCTTTGATGTCAAAGGTCCGTTCCACATCGTAAAACTCAATAAAATTGACGAAAATGACTATAAATTGTTATTTACTCACAACAATGATACCTTTGAAGTTGAAGGAAAAGGCAACGGTCCGCTCGACGCTTGTCTTAATGCCCTAAAACAAACCGGCTTTGAACAAAAACTCGTACATTATGAACAAAAAGCAATGGACGAAGAACTGTTGGGTTCCGGAGCAACTGCTATGACTGTCATAAAATTTGAAGCACCTAACGGTAAAATTATCATTGCAAGAGGTCAAGATGAAAGTACGGCAAAAGCAAACGTTAAAGCAATTTTTAACGGCTTGAATATCATTGCAAAAATGCAATAATGTAAATAAGAAGAGTTCATACAATGGAATCATTAAAGACTTTATTTGCAATATTTTCTGCACTTTTTTTTACAATAGATATTTTGGGTAATTTGCCGATTTTCATTTCTTTGACGGCAAATTATTCTCCAAAATATCAAAGAAAAATGGCTTTGAAAGGTCCCGTTCTTTCCTTTTTCATACTTTCTGCATTTGCTCTTTTGGGAAATGTTATTTTGGAATGGTTTGGACTCTCTCTTCCGGCTTTCAAATTTGCCGGTGGAATTTTATTACTCTTTCTGTCTATTGATATGGTTATGGCAAACCCTGAACCACAAATGAAATCAGAAAGTGATGCCGCAAAAAAAGAAACCGTTCACAGAAGAGATATATCTGTATTTCCGCTGGCAATACCTCTTCTATCCGGCCCTGCATCTATGACTCTTTTGGTATTGCTTATGAAAGAATATCAGTCGCAACCAATGAACCAGCTTATTGTTATTGTTGCTCTTTTCTTAAATATGGTTCTTTGTTGGATAGCATTCAAATACGCAACTTATATCGCAAAATTTTTGGGACGTTCCGGAATAAATGTCCTCACTCGTATTTTTGGCGTTCTTCTAACTGCTCTTGCCTGCCAATTCTTCATTGACGGTATAATTGAAGCCTTTAATATAAAAATTTAAAATGTTGTATTCGTAAATGGATTTTCGGATTGAGGATTAACTTTTTCGGCTATCTTTTCACCGATTTTTTCAGCAATTTTTCCAAACCAGTTCTTTGTGGGTAAATCGTTCTCATTCTTTTCTTCAAAATTAAACTCTACTTCTTCATCTGAATTTAATTGCAAAACATCAGACTCATCAGAAGAAAGAAGTTTCTTCTCTTCTTCCTTTTTCTTTTTTTTTGTCTTGTTGCATATATCCCAAATTTCCACCACCACCATTGTTTTGGACAAATTGAGAATTTTGAATATACGGTTGCCTTATCGGCGATGTTTCAAAAGACATCTTAACCACTTCTTCCTTGACTTATTACTATTTGAGTCTATTTTATATATCGGCATTTTTACATCATACATTTAGTGTATTATTAAGAAATATTAAAACAAATAAATTCATTACCAAAGAGTATTTTTTTTAACACTATTTGAAATAACCGTTTAAATAATTATAATAAAAAAGGTATAATTTATGAGCGAAGGTGTAAATTTTAATCCAAATAATGCTCGGTTTGTAAACACAAATATAAACACGGCAAAAGCGGTTGCGGCAGAAGTTGTAAATACTGTCGTACAGCAAGCTGTCGTTCAAAATACTCACCAATTTGTAAATCAATCCGCAAAATCTTTATATCAATTTTTTGCAAATCTTCAAGCAGCACAAAAAATGCAAGCAAATGAAATGAGTATGGTTTTAAAAGATCTTTTAAATATGCAAAAAGACATTGAATCATTTTTGTCAACAATGGCTGACAATCGTGCAGCATCTCAGTTAACAAAACCTGACATTGCGCAACTTTTAATGAAATCTCAAATAGATTTGGGAAAACTTATGGTTTTTATGCAACAGAACGGTAAAGATGCTCTCGGAAAACTTTTCAATATGACTGCAAAATTTGCTCCTATGGGAAACATGACAACCGGTTCGCAAATGGGGGAACTTATCGCTGTTCTTAATGCTTGTACCCCAAACGCAGATACTCAACAAGTTCAGGTATTAAAAAACATGATGTTGCTCTATTTACCCTGGTTACCTCTTGGTGAACAAAATTTTTCTATTGAAATTGGTTCTTCTTCTCAAAACGGAGAACAAGGAGAAAATGGAGAAGATACTGTCACTGTCTTAATTCAAACCGTAAACTTTGGCAATGTTCAAGTATTAATTTTTAAATGTGACTTAACAATCAACTTTAATATTACAGCAGGAGAAATTTTTCCGAAAGAGGAAGTAATAAAACTGTTAAAAGAAGAGGCAAAAGTTTACAATGTTCAAACAGAATTGTCTTTTGAAAAAAAAGAAGTCATCAATAAAATGAAAAAAACAGAAAATGTTCAAACCCAAGTTTCTGTCAACACAAGTAAACAAGTAAATCCGTTTTTAATTTTAATGGCACAATCTGCGGTTCGCATAATTATTGATATAGACAAAAATATTTCACTTATTGAAAACAGAAAAACAAAATTAGAATAAAACTGTGATATAATCGCTTTAAAGGAGCATTAGTCATGGCAACTAAAACAAAATGGGTTTGTCAAAATTGTGGTTACGAAACTCCAAAATATATGGGGAAATGTCCGGAATGCAGTTCTTGGGCAAGTTTTGTCGAAGAAATAAATTCAAATTCTAACGAAAAAACTAAAAAGAATGCCATCGTTGATATCGGAGAAGTTTCAAAGATTAATGAAATTAAAATTGACAAAAAAGTCAGACTTTCTACCGGTTTTGAAGAATTTGACCGAGTTCTCGGCGGAGGCGCAGTGACGGGCTCCACAATCCTCCTCGCAGGAGATCCGGGTATAGGCAAGTCAACTCTCGTTCTACAAACTGCAAAAGCAATCTCTGATGCAAATAAAAAAGTTCTTTATGTTTGCGCTGAAGAATCTGCAAATCAAGTAAAACTGCGTGCTGAAAGACTAAATGTAAATTCTGAAAATATATATGTCTATGCTCAAACCGATACTTCAAATATAGAAAAACAAATTTCAGAATTAAAACCGGATTTTTTAATAATAGATAGTATTCAAGCAGTTTATACCCCGATAGTAACCAGCGGAGCCGGCAGTGTTTCTCAAATTAGAGAATGCACAAATATTTTTACGGAAATAGCAAAGTCGAAAAACATTACAACCATAATAATAGGTCACGTAACAAAAGATGGAAATATTGCAGGTCCAAAAGTTTTAGAACATATGGTTGACGTTGTTTTGCATTTTGAAGGTGACAAATATAAATCCTACAGGGTTTTGAGAAATATAAAAAACCGCTTTGGAAGTACCAATGAAATTGGCATTTTCAACATGATTGAAACAGGATTAAAAGAGATTTCAAATCACAATGAAATTTTTTTAAGTGAAAAAAGCGGAATGCCAACCCCAGGAAGTACAGTAATTATGGCTTTTGAAGGAAGCAGAATTATTACGGCTGAAATTCAAGCTCTTGTCGGAACTACTGCTTATCCCGCTCCAAGACGAGTTACAAACGGAATTGATTATAACAGACTTCTGCAAATTCTCGCAGTAATTGAAAAACGTATCGGACTAAAATTTAATAGCAGTGACGTTTACGTAAATATAACCGGCGGAATAGAAATTGACGAACCGGCTGCGGATTTGGGCGTTGCTCTTGCTATCATTACTTGTGCAAGAGATGTTTTGGTAAATCCTGACACTGTCATTGTCGGCGAAATAGGATTGTCAGGAGAAATAAGAAAAGTTAATAACATCGAAAAAAGAATTACTGAAGCCCAAAAATTGGGATTTAAAAAAATACTTATACCTAAAGGCAATTTGACATCAAATAACAATTTTGAAATTAATATTATAGAAATAGAAAGAATTACTGACGCTTTAACTAATTGCATCGAAAAAATCAAATAAACAAAGTTTATTCAAAATATGAAATAAATCTAACATTCAAAATCTAAAAAATTTAATATCAGCATTTCATAGAAAATTTATCAGGATTATTTCACTGCAAAAAAATTTTATAGTGTGAAATAAGAAGGGATTTTTTATGAAAAAAATATTAAGTTTGTTGTTTATTCTTTTCTTTATTTCTCTCGAAGGAATTTCTGCGGTAACAGGCGGTGTACAAAAAAATGAAGAATTAAAAAATTTCAACCAAATTATTGACGCTCAAACAGGAAAAGGCATTCCGAAAGCAAAAGTTTCTGCTCCTGCAATAAAATTCATCACGATTACTGACAATGAAGGTCGTTTTGAACTAAATGAAAAAATTAAAAAACCGACAATTTTATCCGTACAAAAGGACGGCTATAAACCATTTTCTTTAACAATTAACGAAACAGGCAAAACGCCTCTCATCATAGGTATAGAAAAAACCGAAGTCGGTAATATATCGATAGAAACAGATATGATTCATTTAGGCGATAATAATTATAGTATAAACTCCGCAAATGCGGAAGATTTTACATCAAAAGCCATAGGCGCTTTCTATTCAAAAGATTTTTTAATTCCGTCAGTTTCAGGGAAAAAAGCAATGTTGACAATCGGTTCAATAATCGGTATAGATACCCTTGCCGCAAAAAATGCAGGTCAATCACGAGTTAAGACAAGTTTTGCCTCTGCTCCGGAAGTATATTGCAACGGCAACAAAATTTGCGAAATACACCTAAACGGAGATAACCAAAAAATTCAAATACCTCAAAACTTAATTAAACAAAACCAAAAAAATTCAATCACCATTAAAGCAGGAAAGAATCTGTTTCAAACAGCATACATAGACTACGATGACATAGAATTTACAAATCTGTCAATTGATATTCAATAAAAAACTCCCCTCTTGGGGAGTTAATTTTTCTATAACAACTAAGCTGCCATCAATTTCTTCAACATAAGAGCAACACCTAATTGTTGATCATAATGGTTGGGGTCATATACTCCATCTGCAACGTATTTGCCACCTGAGTAATTTGTTGTACCTGCCCATACATATGGAGATTGAACACCTTTGTTTCTGTAACCCAATCCGTTATATCTTTCTGCTACATCATAGTATGTTTCAATATTATCTACATCAAGTTTATCTTGATCGATATATCTTGTCATTGCATCGCATGCTGCATCTTCCCAATTACTGTAGTTCAAGCCTGCAGGAACGTGTGTTGTTGGTTGACCAAGCGGATCTCCGTTGTGAAGATATGTATCAAAGTTTCCTGAGCTTTCTCTCCAGTGGATTGCTGCAACCAATTCCGCAGGAACTCCTGTCTTTTCTGCAACTGCTTCATATCTGTCTTTGTTCTTTTCAAAATTTTCTTCAAATTTTTCAAGTGCAGCTTTTTGTTCCGGTGACATATTTTCATCAAAATCAAAGCTGAATTTATTTACAGAATTATCTTTTGCAACTTCCTTATTCTTCACTTCTGTTATCTTTGCTTGAACTTCTGATACAGATTCTCTAGCCTTATCCAATGCTTCCGTCGCTGTCGCTAATTCGGTCTTCTTAACTGTTTCAACTTCTGCTTTAGCTTCATTGTAAGCAGCCATCGCTTCCTTAGTTTCTTTTGAACATGTTTCTTCTATCTTCGCTTGAATATTTTGTTTTGCTTGTTCTAATTGTCCTTTTTCTACTTCTAATTTTCCTTTTTCTTCATTCAATTTATTCAAAGCAGTTTTTTCTTCTTGTAACTTTTCCTTCGCTGCTGAAAGCTCTTCTTTCTTTTCTGAAATTTGGCTTTCAATACTGCTCTTCTTTTCTGCTATTTGCGCATCATGCTCTGCATCTTCTTCCTTTCCGCTCGGAGAAGGTAATGAAGCCAATGAGCTTTCTAATGAACTTACGCTGCTTTCAAGTGATGATACTGTGTTCTCTTGTTCTGAAATCGCTCCTTCTTTTTCATTTATAGCTATTTCTTTTTCGTCTATGTTATTTTGATTTTTTTCTATTGATTCCGTATTTTGACGTTGTTTATCCTTTAATTCTTGCGGTACACTTTCATCTTTGTCTAACGCTTTTTCGTAATCTTCTTTAGCTTGTTCAGCCTTTTCTTGTGCTGATTTTACTTGTTCGTTATCTCCGCTATGTATAGCATTTACTGCGTCTTGTGCTTCTTGTGATTCAGTTTCTCTGGTCGCTTTTTCTGCTTCCAATTCGTCCAATGACATATTGTCTAATGTCTTTTCTGCATTAGCTTGCTTTACTGCTCCTGCATTGTTTGATGATGAAGATACTCTGCCACCGCCATTTGAACTTCCGCCTGATTGTGCAGCTTGTTGTGCTTGTTGAGCTTGTTTTGCTTGCTCTACTTCTTTGTTTTCTTCTACTGCCATTTCTTCTTCAGGTATCGCCAATGCTTCTCCGGCTACTTTCAAAGCATCTTCCATTGATTGTTCTGCTATCGCTTCTAAATCAATTCCTAATTCTTCGATGACTGCATCTATATCTGCCATCGTCAATGATGTCAAATCTCCGTCTTTTCCTGCTATTGATGCTACAAAGTCTTGTAACTCCGCTTCGGTTATTTCTCCGTCACCGTCCGCATCTGCTGCAGCTTGAACTTCTTCTAAACTAATGAAACTGTTTAAGATATTGTTTAATCCTTTTTCTGTTTCGTTTTCTACTCCTTCATTCAATTCCATATCATTCATATCACTTAACAATCTTGCATAGTCAAGTGATTGTAAATCTTCCGCACTCGCTTCCGAAAAGATAGATATATTTTTCAGCGCTGATGCATCATATCCATTCTCAACTCCTGCTGTGTTTTGAACTGATAATGCCGATAATCTTTTTACCAAATAATCACTGAAATTCATCTTTTTTCTACCTTTTCTTACACTTACATGTTTATTATCGGCAAAATATTTTGAAACTTTAATATCATACAAAGAAATGTTAACAATTGTAATATTTTTTATTCTCTTTTATAGATAATCCAATAAAAAACGAGTTTAGATTAACTTAAAACGTCATTTCTAAACTCGTT
>CAZKAS010000059.1:0-10478 GCA_964550875.1 uncultured Muribaculaceae bacterium
AAACACTCTTGCCTGATTTGTAACCTTTTCGTAATAATCATTAGAAATATCTACAAACTGCACTCTAAAAAAATAAGAGTTGAGCTCTCAGGACAAAACAAGACACAATATTCAAAAAATATTAAATATGATATAATTTTTCTATGAAAAAGATAAGCATAGTAACAAGTTGTTTAAACAAATGAAAAATCATTGAAATCGTCTAAAAAAACAGCTTGCAAACGTTCTGTTGTCAGGAGTACATTTTTGTCGAAAATTAAACGCATATTTTGCAATAAATTTTTTCTGCATTTATGTTATATTATCACTTTTATACCGGTTTCCGTTATTATGTACCTTAAAATTGATAATTTAGTACATTGCGCTTCCATATTTGCTGAAGAATTCTTTACTCCATATTTTACAAATATTCCTCAAGACGGAATTTGGCAAATTTTTACTGCTAATGAACATTGCTGGTTAATTTTTTCCATGGTTGATGTCATTTCTGCAAGGTATTTACCTGCTTTTTTTAATATTCATCCACAAGTTTTTGCCGAAAATATATTATCAATTTTTGTATTTTTTATCGTTCTCTTTTTCTGTGCTATATTTTCTGAAAATTTAACGAAATTTTCTAAAAACAAATTTTTATTATCCTTAGGAACTTTATGCATTTTCCCGTTAGTTATTTATTGTTTAAAAACATCTGATTTTTTTTGGACTTTTTATAATACTATATGGGTCTATTCTTACTTCTTATTACCTATGTTTCCGCTTTTATTAATGAAGGAATTTGAACTTTTTTACATTGACGGTCAAAAAATCACGAACAGAAAAAATATAATCATCTTTTTTCTAATTATATTCACTGCCGTTTCTCATGATTTTTTTAGAATCGTATTTATTATTGCTTTATTTATAGGCTATTTCTTTCATTCTTACTTGTTAGGTAAAATAAATAGTAAAAATTTTTGGGCAAAATATTCAATATTTACTATTCTCAACTTATTATTGTTTCTGACTCCGCAATTTATTGATGTGACAAAAGACAGATGTAATATTAGTTATTTCAAAAATTTAGATTATATTATTGATTTATCATCAAAATTTTTAACAGGAATTAAAGATTATCTTTTACTTGCAAACTTTTGGTTATTCATCGTTATATTGATCACTTGGACAATAATTTTCATATTTGTCAACGATAGCCAAAAAAAGATAAAATTTTATATCTATTCATGTTCATTAATAATTGGAGCATTTGCTTTTTGGTTAATGATGTTTGTTGTAAATGATTATAATGATTTGTTGATACTTTCTCATCAGGGATTACGTTTTTTATTTTCAAGTTTATTATTATTCTAAATATGTTCGTCAATAAGTTTTGCAATAAAATATTCAGATAATAACAGGATTAAAAATGCAATTAAAATTTTTATGATTTTACCACTGATACTTTTGTTTAACAAAGATATTTTTAAGTTTGATGATACTATAAACTATACAAATTCTTTTAGAGAATATGCCTATATTTTAGAAAGAGTATATCTTCTTAACAGATACAAAAACGACGAAATATATATGTACAACAGAAATGTCAATCACGATTTTGACGGGGCAGGTGTTTTCCTTTCTCATCTGTACGGGCCGAAAAAAATTGATTTAGAAGAAGAAAGCAAAAGAGTCAAGAATGTGTGTAAAGATTCGGATAATATGGATACTTGCAGAAAAAATATGATAAAAAAAGCAGAAGAACTTGGTTATTCATTTACAGAAGAAGAAATAAAAAAACATAATTTTTCAGACCTGTATAAATTAAGATAACATTTTTATTTGTTGCATTTCTAAAGCCGTGATTAGCAAAATGTTTAAGTTTTAAAAAAGAATTTATGTTTATATTTATTTATAATAAAATATATTGTAAAATTATTAATTGAGAAATGAAAATATGACTAAAAAATTAAATTGTTACTCATGGCTACCCTTTTTCGAAGAATTATTAAGCCGGATATGTTTAGAATACAATTCAGAATCATTATACAAAATTTGGAATCAGTTCTTTCCCGAAAAATATGAAGATATAGGTCAAATAGACCCTTTCTCTTTTATTGGCAAATTTAATTCTCTTGGAGATAGCAATTACAAAAAATATTGCGAAGAATTAAAATCAATTTTTAAACTGGAATCAGATGTTCCGACAGACTTCAATGGAATACCAAGAACAAACAGAACAAACCCCGTTTTTTTTAATGAATATTGGAAAAATTTTAAAGATAACAAAGAAACTATTCCAATGGATGAAATAATGAAAAATTTGTGGAAACTGGCTAATAGTTTAAATAATGAAGAAATAGATAAAGAAATTTTTTCAACTGTTTTATCATATAAATCTGTCGGACTATCAAAACTTACACAACTGTTTTTCTTATGCAAGCCACATAAATACTACTCTTATGACTCTGTTAACAGAGCTTATTTAAAAAAGCTCAATGGAAGAGTAACAGGAAATTCGATAGAAGGATTTTATCAATTTCAAAAATTAGCAAAAGAATGTGAAAAAGAAAGCTATATTTTTTCGCATAAAGCATGGAAAGAAATGGAAAACTTACCTGATTTTGAAGATTTACAAAACAATCTTTATGACAAAGAAGAAATCAATGAAAACCAAAAAACAAACGGAACAACGGAAATAGCAAATTCAAAATATATTGTAAACTACATCAACGTTATAATACAGCATAAACATAATGCTTTAGAAAAATCATTTAAAAATTATTTGCTATCAAAAAATATTAATGAAAAAGATATTAAACAAAACTCTCATTTTGTTGACTTCATATTTACACATAAAGATAAAAAATACATTTGTGAATTAAAACCTTCTAAAAAAGAAGAAATAAAATACGCAATACGAAATTCGTTAGGTCAAATTATTGAATACGATTACAAAGATAATGGTCAATATGACTACAAGGTAATTGTTTTTCAAAAGACTCCGACAAAAGAAATTTTAAAATATCTGGAACATATAAAAAATAAATATGGAATATATTACTTAACAGAAGTTGAAAAGGATAGATTTGAAGGTAATTTAAAACTATAAATATTTCATATTAAATGGCAGAGTTCTCAGGGTGAAACGGCCAAGTTTTAGCTTTGCATAAATCCTGATAAACCCAACAATCAGTACAAGGAATGTTCTTTGCAGCAGGAGCTTTATTCATTAACATATTTTTAGCATATATTAATTTTGGGCTGTTCATTGCTTTAAAAAAGCCATCTTTGAAAACATTAAAACCATCTTCACCAGTAAAATCATCTTTATACAAAGCGCAACAACCAAGGACTCTTCCGTCCCAATTAATTTGAGGTTGCTCCCATAAATACTGACATTCAAACCAATCAACATTTCCATTTTCAAATTCTTGCAACTGTTCTTCAAAAGAATCTCTTTTCCAAGTCGTTCCGGTTGCTTCATCGGCAGCTTTTTGATTTTTTATGGGAGAGAAATCATCATTCCAAGCACGTTCAAAGACAATATCAATGCCAAGTTTTTTTGCCATTTTTTTTGCTTTTTCAATTTCGTGCTCATTATGACCAAAAATAATAAACTTCCACTCAATATAAGGGGAATAGGATTTATATTTCTTCTGATATTTTTGAATTTTTTTAATATTATCAATTACGTTATCAAAATTTCCATTAATTCTATATTTTTGATAAGTTTCATTTGATGCACCGTCAATAGATATAGTCATAGAATCAAAGTTATATTTCACCAAAGCTTCTGCCTGTTCTTCGGTTAAATTATTCAGATTAACACCATTTCTGGCAGTAAGACGAATATTTTTTTTATGCGCATATTTAATAA
Source organism: uncultured Muribaculaceae bacterium (assembly GCA_964550875.1). Taxonomy (GTDB): domain Bacteria; phylum Cyanobacteriota; class Vampirovibrionia; order Gastranaerophilales; family Gastranaerophilaceae; genus RUG841. The sequence continues at coordinate 3,854 of CAZKAS010000059.1, forward strand.
TTTTAACCAAGTCCGGATTTAAGAATATTTCTCCGCTATTAGAAAGCTCAATTTCTTCAAATTCGTACTCATCAACTAATTTTTTGAAGTCACTAAATTTTAAGAAGCCATAACGACAGCCACTGGTTTTAATTTCTCTTTTATGCAAAACCATGTAACATTCAGGGCATTGCAACTGACAAACAGTTGATGCATCAAGTCTTATTTTTTTAGGCAAATCCTCTTTTGATTTATATTCAATTTTTTTATGTTCGGCTGTCAAATCATACTTTGCAGAAGGTGTATTTTTCTTTTTTTTAGATAATCTTTCACCCTCACATCTTACAACACTGTTCATATAGCAATTTTTTTTGAAAAAAGGATCTCTCACCAATTTTAAAAAGTCTAAATGTTCAGGGTGTTTTTTATTCCAAACCGCAATTTCTTCAAAAGTTTTATCTAATTCAACATAACCGTCACAGGGTCTGTATTCCCAAAAACTTGTTTCAACACCAATATCGTTTGCCCACTGTTGAAAGAGTTTCATTTCTTTGTAATTTATAGACATTACAACAAAGTTTATTCTCATAAATGACATTTCATGATTTCTATACTTTGAAGCAAGCCACTCAACATTCTTTTTGACTTTTTTGAAATCCCCATTTCTGACAATTTTATTGTAAGTTTCTTCAGTCGCAGCATGTATAGAAATATCAACTTCATTAAGTCTGTTTTCAATACCTAACTTATTCAAATGTTCCTTATCAAACAGAATGCCGTTAGAGGAGATATTAAACTTAATATCAGGATAGAATTCAGCAACTCTCTTAATTAATCGTTCGGTAACAGGACTGCAAAAAATCTCGCCAACGCCGGAAGTATAAAAGATTTTCGCATCTTTCAGCATAGGTAAGATTATATTATCAGTATTTTTATCCCATTTGGCAATCAAAGATTTTTCAGTATGATTAAAATCGTCCCGACAAATAATACATCTTACATTGCAAAAATAATCGGGATTAACTTCGAGAATTTCAGGGTACTTAGGCATTTCCAAATTAAATCTGTGAAGTTCATCATACCACCTTGGCTCACCGCATTGTTCAGGCTGACAGTAGGAATAATCTCTATCCAGAATTGAACGTCTAAATTCTTTTGATTTTTGCCCATTCCATATTTCATCAAAAGATTGCTGAAAAATATTTCCGATAACATAGTTGAACCCCAAAGCATAATGACAAGGATAAACATCACCATTTGGGTGAATTTCAACAAATTCAAACGGTAAAGGGCAAATAAAATTATTTTTAATTTTTTTATTTTTTGCTTCCTCAAAACCCATAAAAAATACCAAAGTCCTGACAATAGCATTATCAAACTTTTATACATCTTAACTCAACATATATTTTGTAATCAAGAGGATTTAGTTTGTTAAGAACATTATGTTCATTGAGTTTCAAGCAGAGAAATCAGAATTTACATATTTTTACAATTTAAATAAAGTTTAAAAATTGTAATAATTCAACGAGTATCATATAAGATGTTGATAAACATAAAGAAAAATAAAAAACCACTCGTAAGAGTGGTTTTAATTTGCCCCGGGCCGGACTTGAACCGGCACTGAGTGTGACCCCAATCGGATTTTAAGTCCGACGCGTCTACCATTCCGCCACCGGGGCGAACTGTTGTACAACCAGAATATATCAAAAATTTTTAAATGTCTATAAGTAAATCAATTTTTGTTAAAAATTATATAAAAAATTTAAAAAAAGTAGTATATTTTACGAATTTTGTTGTTAAAAAATATAATGTCATGATATGATATAAGCAAAATTACTTGAATTGTAACTAATTTTATAAAATATTTAAACATATAATAGTTTATAAATAGCCGAAATAATTGTTTTTGACGAAAGATAAATCAAAACATTTCAGGCATGTCAGTGAAAGAAAAATTCATTGATTCCCACGAGGGGTAAACAAGTGAAAGAACGAGGTATAGGACAATCGAATTATCAGAAATAGTATTAAATTCATTAACACTGCTTTTCGCACTAATGGCATATTTGATGTATAAGAAATACACAAGAGTAGCTGAAGAGAACATGAACATTCTTAAAAAGGATTCAGAAAGAGAATCAGCAATTAAGAAGGAAGCATTAATTGCAGCGAAAGAATCGGTAAAAGCAGAACGAGAACGTTTAATTGAAGAAACGAGAGATCGTCGTCAAGAGTTTGCACGGACAGAAGAAAAACTGACCAAGCGAGAAAACTCTATTGAGGACAAATTACAATCCATTGCAGAAAGAGAAGCAAAGATTGAAAAGCAAAAAGACGAATTAATTGAAAAAGAAGACGAACTTGCAGAGATAATACAGAAGCAGATATCTGAACTAGAAAGGGTTTCAGGATTATCAGCGGAAGATGCAAAAAATATACTCTTGGACAAATTGAGAGCAGATTTGCAACAAGAATCGAATCAATTAATTCGAGAGAATGAAATGCGAATCAAAGAAGAGTCGGACAAGAAATCAAAAGAAATTTTGACGACAGTAATGCAACGTTGCTTGATTGACCAAGTTGTAGAATCGACTGTTTCAGTTGTGCAACTTCCGTCAGATGAAATGAAGGGACGCATAATTGGCAGAGAAGGGCGAAATATCAGAACTCTCGAAACGTTAACAGGAGTTGATTTCATCATAGATGATACTCCTGAAGCAGTTGTTTTATCTTGTTTTGATCCGGTAAGACGAGAAATTGCAAAAACGGCATTAGAGAAATTAGTTCTTGACGGACGTATTCACCCTGTCAGAATTGAGGAAACCGTTGAAAGAGCGAAAACCGAAATTGAGCAAAAAATTCTTCACGAAGGAGAAAATGCGGCAATGGATATGGGCATTATGAACCTTCATAAAGAATTAATAAAAACGCTTGGACGTTTATATTACAGAACAAGTTACGGTCAAAACGTATTAAAGCATTCACTGGAAGTCGGACATATTGCAGGAATGATTGCTGCTGAAATAGGAGCAAACGTAACAATAACAAAGAGAGCAGGCTTATTGCATGATATCGGAAAAGCAGTTGACCAAACACAAGAAGGTACACACATTGAATTGGGAGTCGAGCTTGCACGAAAATACGGAGAAAAAGAAGAAGTTATTCATGCAATAGAGGCTCACCATGATGACGTGGTAGCAAACACTATCGAAGCAGTATTGGTAAAACTTGCCGACGCAATTTCAGCAGGACGTCCGGGTTCAAGAAGAGATACTCTTGAAATTTACATCAAGCGACTTCAAAAACTTGAAGAAATAGCAACAAGTTATGAAGGAATCAAGCAATCATTCGCAGTTCAGGCAGGTCGTGAAGTTCGAGTAATTGTTCAGCCTGAAAAATTTGATGACACAACAAGTGCGAAACTTGCAAGAGATATTGCAAAACGTATAGAAGATGAACTTGATTATCCGGGACAAATCAGAGTTACGGTTGTAAGAGAAGTTCGAGTAACAGAAGTTGCAAAATAAACGACAACTTAAGAAAGCGGTATTTTTGCCGCTTTCTTATTTTTTTTGAGAAAGAAATATGACAAAAGATACAAAAATAAGGATTGTGTTTTTCGGTGATTTAGTAGGCAAAGCGGGTAGATTAGCCGTTCGTGATTTTTTGGCAGAGAAATCAGCGGATTTTGATTTTGTCATAGCAAATGTTGAAAATGCATCTCATGGTTTTGGATTAACGGAAAAGAATTATAATGAATTATCCGAATATGGAATAGATTGTATGACATCAGGCAATCATATTTGGGATAAAAAAGAGATTTTTGAATACATAGACAGAGCTGATAAATTGATAAGACCGGCAAATTACCCTGAAAAAATCGGAGTTGGATACAAAATTTTTGAAACATCTAAAGGTAAAATAGGAGTAATAAATTTATTAGGCAGAACGTTTATGCCTGTTTTTGATTCTCCGAGATATGTTGCAGAAAAGGCAATTGAAGAAATAAAAAAAGAAACGAATGTTATATTTATAGATTTTCACGCAGAAGCGACAGCGGAAAAAATGTGTTATGCGAAGTATCTGTCAGACTATGGAGTGAGTGCTTTTGTTGGAACTCATACTCACGTTCAAACAGCAGATGAGAAAATTATCAACGACCAAACCGCATACCTTTCCGATGCAGGATATTGCGGAGATACGGAAAGCATTATCGGAATGGACTACGAGTCCTCTATAAAACACATGTTAACGATGCTGCCAAGTCGATTTGAAGTTGCAAATTCAGGCAATGTATGTGTCAACGGAGTTGTTGTAACAGTTGATACAATTACAGGGAAGGCCGAATTTATAGAAAGAATTAATATTAAAAAGACATTATAAGGAAAAAAGAAAATGAGAGGATAACAGTGAAAATCGACTTACACATTCACACCACTTATTCAGACGGTGTATTTTCGCCTGAAAAAGTTGTTGATGCTGCAATTGATGCGGGATTAGATGCCATAGCGATAACCGATCATGATAATGTTTTATCGTATCCGGTAGCAAAAGCATATCTTGATAAAATACAAGTTGAAAACACCCCAAAACCGTTAATTTTAATTCCCGGAATTGAAATTAATACCATTTATAAAGGGTATGAAGTTCATATTCTAGGCTATTTTATGAATTTGGAAGATGAAAATTTCAAAAAAATCATAAAAATACAACAAGCTGCACGAATAAAACAAACAAAAGAGATATTGAAACTTCTTGCAAAAAAAGAAGGAATAAAAATAGATATTGAAGAAATTCAGAAATCGGTTTCAGAAGGCGGAAGTATTGGACGTCCGCATTTAGCAAAAGCCATCAGTCAGGCAGGAGGAACTGCAAGCGTAGTTGATGCGTATAACAAATATATTAACAGTAAATCCCCAGTATTTGTGCAAAGGAAGACAGTAACACCGCACGAAGCGGTTGAAACGATATATGATGCAGGCGGAATCCCCGTATTTGCGCACCCTTACGATGTTGAAATTGCGGAAAGTTTAACAAAGGAATTAATAAATTACGGCTTACGAGGTCTAGAGGCATATCATCGCAAGCATTCACCGGCAATGGTAGAATATTTTTCGACATTAGCCGAAAAGTACGGATTGATAATGACCGGAGGGTCGGATTTTCACGCACCTCACCCGCAAAACGGAAATATTATTTTAGGAAAAAGTTTCATACCTGATTGGATTTACGGAAAATTAACAGAAGAGAAAAAACGTCTGGATATGGCATAATGAAAAGAAATGGGTATTCATTGATAGAATTATTAATGTTTATTTTTGTTGTTGCAATTGTTATTGTAGCTCTTTTTCCGTTGACGGTTATTGAGAAGGATTTAGCACAAAGAATTGCCGTTTGGAAAGATTTTTATCCCGAATTAATTTATGCGCAGAAATTGTTGATAAGTGAAGAACCGCAAGTTGTAAAAGCATATTCAAAAACTTCTTATTTAGATGGAAATGTATATTTTGACGAATATACAAAATTTTTACCTATAAAAAAAATCACAAAAGCAGGAGAACTAAACAAATACAAATACAAATTTTTGAATGGAAAAAACGTAAAGAAAAATTCAAAATATCATATTGATAAATATGTTGAACTAAAAAACGGTATGATAATTGGGTTTGCAAAATTAGAAAGAGATGCGGACAACATCAAAAATTCACCAATTGGAATTTTAATGGTAGATATTGACGGACAAAAAGGCAGACGGAATTTTTTGGGGAGTGATGTTTTTGCGGTAAATCTTTTTGCAAACAGACTTGAGCCATTGGGAAGCAATCTTTCAAGACAAGAGATGAAAGAAGATTGCTCACCTGTTGGAACAGGGTTAAATTGTGCGGCATATTATCTTTACGGCGGAGTATTTTGATTTTATAATTTTTGCCATAAAATTTATATAGAGGAAAAAATATGTTTGAATGGACTTTAGAAAATTTGATAAAAACTTGTTATTATTTAGCGTGTTTTTTTACGGCAGTAGGAATAACAAAATTTATAATTTTTGCTATAAAAATGTGGCAATTAAAAAGAAAAAACATTCAAACAGAGCGAAGTTTTTTATTTGACGAAGTATATACATTTCAATCAATTGCGGCATTTTTTGCAGGATTTGGCTGGATTGGGCATTATCTTTTAACACACCCCCAAGGACAATCTGTAACATATTGCATGATATCCGCAATAATTGCGGGAATTATTTGTTTACAAATTTCCGTTAAAATAATGTTTTCAATGAAAAAAAATTTGTTCAAAGACCAACCGCAACAAGAAAATACCGAAGAAATTAAAGAAAAAGTTGAACAAACTCAAGAATAATACACTTCAAAATTGACGAGAAAAATACCGATATGCTCATCGTGTTAAGGGAAAAGACCTAACAAACTTCAGAAATTCTATAAGCAACCGAAATATTTTTTATCGTTATCCAAAATATTGAACAAATTACCGGCAAATTCAGTTGGAAGAATTGAAACGCCACAACTTTCATCAAAAGAACGAACATATTTAACGAATTCAAGCAAATTGTCCGAAATCGAATCGTCACATTTGTACATGTCAATCAATTAGTTACATTTTTGTAAAAACTCTTTAGGTGTTAATC
>CAZKAS010000060.1:0-10312 GCA_964550875.1 uncultured Muribaculaceae bacterium
AACAAACAAACAAACAAACAAACAAACAAACAAACAAACAAACAAACAAACAAACAAACAAACAAACAAACAACCCTTAAAAGTTATTTTTGTTAATGTCATCTTTTTATTACTTTTTGTATTTGTTGCAGAAATAATATCCTATGTCTATGTAGTTAATCAGGGAAATCATAAAAATCTTTTTAAGGCGTTATTTACTGAGTTTTATCACTTTTCTACCTTTAAAGAAAATTATGGATTAAATCTGTTGTTTCGTCCTTATTTAGAGAAAAATAAATTAAATGATTCAATTGTAATATTGGGCTGTTCCTTCGCATATGGTGACAATTTAGATGATAAAGATAATTTTAGCGGGCAGTTGTTTAATTTAACAAAATATAATGTTTATAACTATGCTATGCCTTCCGGTTCGCAAAGAGAGGGTTTGTATTTACTCAGGACTAATTATATTTCTTCCGAGGTTGACTCAAATAGTGTTAGATATGTTATTTATGTATTTATTACAGACCAAAAATTCAGGTTATTTTCTGACAATAGAATTTTTACTCCATATTTTAAAAAAATCATTACTGCGGATGGAGAAAAATTACAACTACAAAATTATCATTCCTATAATAAATCTCAATTTTTAAATATTTCTAAAAAGAATATTTTCTATTTTTTACATAAAAGAAGTTCAAAAGTGAGAGAGTATGCTCAAAATTTGGTTTTGCTTTATTTTACGGAAATAAATACCGAAATAAAACAACAATTTCCGAATGCACAATTTGTAGTTATAGATTATGGTTGCGATAAAGAAGATAAGGAATTTTTGCAGAAATTGAGAAATCAAAATATTATGGTAATCAGTCTGGAAGACTTAACAAATAAGCAAATTTATGAAAACCCGGAGTATTCAAATGCTGACGGGTGGCACCCGAATGAAGCCGCTTGGAAGTTTTTAACTCCTTTGATAGTGAAAAAATTGTCTTTGTAAATATTATTTGTTGTACAAAGTACAATTATTATTTTTTTTGCTATAATCAGTGTATGCATGTTAGACATGCGGACGTTAAATTCAAGGGGGATTTATGTTTGAATCATTAATAACCAACTATGGTATGGTTATATCAGGTGCAATTTTATTGATTGCATACATTTTTATTGCAACCGAAAAAATCCAAAAGTCGGTTGTTGCTCTTGTTGGTGCTTCTTTGACGATGCTTTTAGGGTTATTATCTTTTCATGGGCATTTAAATGAAGAGGCAGGGGTGTATGTTAAAGGAATTTTTGATTATATTTCATTTGATGTAATATTTTTGTTAATCGGTATGATGATAATAGTAAATATTGCAAGTAAAAGCGGTATTTTTAAATGGCTTGCTTTAAGTGTTTTAAAAACGACAAAAGGGCACCCGAAACTTGTGTTATTTACAATGGCCTTAATAACAGCTGTTTTATCGGCTTTTTTAGACAATGTTACAACTGTTGTTCTTATGTTACCGATAACATTTGTTGTTGCTAAAGAATTGGATATAGATCCTATTCCTTTTTTGATTTCTGAAGTTTTTGCTTCAAATATTGGCGGTACGGCGACTTTAATTGGTGACCCTCCGAATATCATTATTGGGGCAAGAGCAGGTCTTTCATTTATGGATTTCTTAAGTGAATTGACTATGATTGTTGCAATAATATTCTTTACTGTTATTTTAGTTATGATTTTTTTATTTAGAAAAAGTCTTAAGACAACGCCTGAAAAAATGGCTGAAATTGCGAATATTGACAACTCTCATACAATAGAAGATAAGGGATTAATGATTCGTTCAATTATTACTTTAATTTTGGTAATTACAGGTTTTGTGACGCATGATATTACAGGTATTGATGCTTATGTTTTTGCGGTTGCCGGTGCAAGTTTCTTGCTTTTGTTTGAAAAACCAAAAGAAATTTATCAAGATGTTGAATGGCTTACTATTTTCTTCTTTATCGGTTTGTTTATCATTATTGGTGGTTTTGAAGCAAATGGAGGTATTGATTTTCTTGCGAACAAATTAATTGATTTAACTCAAGGAAGTCTTAACGCTGCGACTATGCTTATTTTATGGGGCTCAGGTATTTTATCAGGTATAATTGATAATATTCCTTATACTGCAACTATGGCACCTTTGATTGATCAAGTTCAGCATTCTATTCCTTATGCAGGGGAAGGACATCACCCATTGTGGTGGGCATTATCTCTTGGTGCTTGTCTTGGTGGTAACTTAACAATTATCGGGGCGGCAGCAAATGTTTTGGTTAGTGAAACTGCTGCATCAAAAGGCTATCCTATTTCTTTTATGAGATTTTTGAAATACGGTACTTTGACAGTTACTCTTTCTCTCGTTTTAAGTTCTGCTTATCTGTATTTAAGATATTTACATTAACGAGAAATTATAAGAAAACATAGTAAAAAATTAAGAGATGTCGATATTTTGTTTAGACATCTCTTTTTTATTATTTAATTTGTTCTAATAAATTTTCTCTAACATCTGCGAGTGGCCCTCCGTCGGGTTGAACCAAGTTATTACAATATTTTTTAACAAAAACGAATGGAAATTTGGGTATCCAAGTTGCTTTCATTAATATAGAAACTGTTTCTATTCCTTGAGAAAGAAGGAGTTCGTCAATTGTTTCTTCATATGCGACAGAAAGGCTTGATAAAACTTTTAGCGTGTAATCTGCCGTTGTTACAACAGAGTATCCTGCTCCTACGCCCGTATTAGCCAGTAATTCCGTAATTCTGAATGCTTCATCATTAATTCTTTTAACTGCATCATCAGGAAGAGCAATTGCCTCTTCTTCCGAAATTTTTTCAATCTCAAACCAAGCGTTGTTATACTTTATTCTCATTGTTGTCGGAGAGGGCATATAAATATATTGGCATTTATTATCCATAAGCATTTTGCCTTCAGCGTTATAAATTCCGTATTTGAAATTTTTGACTGTTAAAAATTTTTTGCCAAAAAGCGGTTCAATACCATGAAATTTTGGAGGGACTATAGGTGTTCCATATTGGTCATAAATTCCATAATCACTTTCATTGCCTAGTTTTACCCAAGTGTCTAAAATCCTTTCTGCGTGAGAATATTTTGGTTCGACCAAAATTTTTCCTTCACAGTCCATAAGCCCGAATTTATTGTTTTTTTTCTGGATAAGCCAAGCATTTTGTCCAAGTCTGATTATTTTTTTATAAATCGGTTTTACAATAATTTCACCGTTTCCATTTTTTATTCCGAAAAATTTATTATTTTCTGAAAAAACGGTTAACGTATTTGTAGTTTCCTTTGAAAAAGATGCAGCTACCGATTTTGGTGCAGAATTTATCGTTGTAGATGTCTGTTCCACTGCCAAAACTGCATCACTTGTTAAAAACAATAAAGAAATTAAGATAAAAATTTGTTTCATACTCGTATATTATGCCAAAATGTGGTAAACTTTTCAAGTATCAAGGGTAAAAAGACATGTCAAATAAAATAAAAATTTCAGTTATATTATCAAGTATTGTTTCATTATTTATTGTAATCGTTTTAGTTTTGTATTTGTTAGTTTTGCCTAAAATGATTGCAAATCCTGCTTTCTTGTCCTTCGTGAATGATGTTGTTAAAGATACTTGTGATGCTGAATTGGTTGTGTCAAATCCTGTTTTAAAAACATCTTTAAAACCTGAAATTTCTTTTGATATTGATGGTTTGACGTTGGTAAAAAACGGAGAAACTCTTTTAAATGTAAAAAATATGCAATCAGCTGTGAATTTTTCCAAAATTTTTTCAAAGGAAATTCAATTAAAGAAATTTGGTGTAGATGATTTATATGTGGATATTAACAAACTGCAACATTTAAGTTTTAAAGAGGGTTCTCAAACAGAGCAAAAACCTTGTACTTTTAAAGTTGATTGGTTTGAATCTTTATTTTATGTAAAAAGGTGCATTTTTCTATATACAACACCCCAAAATGTAAAAATGAAGTTTTTGGCCGGTGATATTTCTTTGGATATGTCGGGAAATCCAAGATTTTTGCGTTTTAAAACATTGCTTGATATGGAACATAATGATGATAAGTTACGACTTGAATTTTGGGATAAGAATGCTGTTTATATAAAAGATAAAAAACTCGTTTTTGATAAATTTAAGTTTTCTGTTAATGATTCAGAAATAACTTTAGATGCAATATTTAATCAAAATGAAAAATTCAATTTAGATTTATTCTCAAAGAAATTTTCTATAGAAAATGTTGATAAATTTATGCGAACAAACATGCTTATTGCAAACGGTGCTGATATAATGAACTGTTTTGGTAAGTTATCCGGAGATTTTTCTTTTGACGTAAAAATGTCGGATAGTTCTTTTGGGGCTATTGTTAAAGTTAACAGAATTAAGGGAGAACTTGTTCCTCTTGCTAATTTACCGTTAACGATTTCCAAAGGTGCAATTATTCTTGATTCTCAAAATATAGCATTAAGTGACTTTGAAGGATTTTATGGGCAGAATGTTAAAAATAAAATTGGTATATTCGGGAATGTTTTTGATTATGCAACAAAGGCAGATACAAACATTTTCATAACCGGTGATGCGCATGATGAATTGGCAAAATATATTTCAAAAGTTGCAGGTATAAAAATAGCATTTATAAATGTTTCTCAGTTTGCGATAAGAGTAGTAAGCGATATAACAGGAAATGTTAAAGTGACAGGCGGTGCCAAAGTTCCTGCCGGAAGTAATGTAACTTTTGAAGGAGCAAGTATCAGTCCTGCAAAGTTTGACAGGGCAATTGGTTTGGATTTGGAAGTTATAAAAGATAAATTGAGTATTAATCATATCAATTATTACATCTCTGAAAATATTGCTCAAAATATTAAACCTCAAAAACCTATGATTTCTATAAAAGGGCTGGTTAATTGTTATACCGGTTATTTGTATAATTTAGGTTTTGAAATTCCTGAGCCGTTACCAAGTGAATTTTTTAATGTTATTATTGGACAAAATTTGCTCAGACGTGGTACAGTTTCTGGAAATATGTTTTTCGTTAATGGTGATAAACCTTATATTGACGGAGAAATGAATGTAAATTCTGTCAGAGTGGTGGGGCAACAATTTCATATAAAAACTGCAAAACTTCTTGCGAAAGATGATAATATTAAACTTTCGGCAGACGGACGTTTTAGACGTCTGAATTATAAATTTGAGGGAAATGTTCGTAATAATTTGCTATTCCCCATTATAGTTAAAAATGTTAATTTAAACATTGATGAAATGGACGTTGAAAGGGTTCTTCAGTCATTTGCTCCTCGTTCGGAAAGAGTTGCAAATATTCCGAGAAAACCTAATCCCAATCGACCAAAAGTTGAAAGTGCAATATCAACAAAGTATTTTGAAGTTGAAGATACTTCTTCTAAAGAGGAAAATACAGTAAAAGAAGAAAAAACAGACGCTGTTGAACCGATTGTTTTTCAACCGAATTTGTTAATTGTTAATGACTGTAATTTTAACGTTGGAAAGGGTTCATATAAACAGATTAATTTTGGAAATTTACATGCAACATTGACTTTGACAAAGGACGGTTTGTTAAATATTCAATCTAATAAGTTTGACTTTGCAGAGGGCATTTCCACACTGAAAGTGGTCTGTGATCTTGCAAAACCTACTTATTATATAAGACTTGGTGCAAGTGATGTTGATGTAGATGTGATTTCTTCCGCAGTATTAAATTTACCTAAGGAAATTTCAGGTAAAGCAAAAGCGTTATTGGAGTTCAACACTGATGCAACAGCAAAATTAAACGGAAAAATTCAATTCTCCGTTGATAACGGTTCTATTACAAAATTAGGTTTAGTTCAGTATTTATTGAACGTTGCGTCATTTTTCAGAAATCCTTTTGCAATGATTAGTCCTGCAATGTTTTTGGATTTGGTAAACATTCCTGATGGTACATTCAAAAAAATAAACGGTACATTGGTTATAAAAGACAATGTTGTTGAAAAATTGATGATTAAATCTTCTTCACCGCAATTGAGTGCATTTATAATAGGAAGAATAAATCTCGTAAATATGGACGCTTCTCTTAGAATTTATACGAAGTTTAGTAATGCTCATAAAGGAATTTCAGGATTTTTAAGAGGTTTTTCTCTTAATTCCCTTTCAAAACGAGTAAAATCATACTCCCAAAATGATGCAAGTTATTATGCAATGGAACTTTCACAATTGCCAGAATTGGAAACAGGAGAAGATCATGCTCAAGTTTATCTTACAAAATTTGACGGCGATGTTTTAACTTCAAATTTCATTTCTCAATTAAAACGAATTAAATAAAGAAAAACGGTTATCCTTGAGGAAGAAGAGATTTTGCAAATTCTATTGCGGATTCGGAAGCGTTACCGGAGGCGAGTTTTGCAATGGCGAAAATTTTCTCATCATTTGAAAGCTGTTTTATTTCAACGCTTGTAAACTCTCCTTGTTCTTTTGTAACAAGGAAATGCCGATTTGATTTTGCGGCAATTATTGCTTGGTGAGTAATTACTAAAATTTGTCTGAATTTTGCAAGTTCAGCAATTTCTTCTGATACACTTTGTGCTGCTTTCCCTGATATTCCGGTATCAATTTCGTCAAAAATTACAGTATCAATGTCGTCACTTTGAGCAAAAATAGTTTTTATGGCAAGCATAATCCTTGATATTTCACCGCCTGAGGCAGTTTTAGCCAGAGGTGCAATATCTTGTGAAACGTTTGTTGATATATAAAATTCGACGTCATCAGCACCATTTGCTCCCAATTCTGTCGGGGTTATTTTAATTTCAAATCTGGATTTTGCAAGTTCTAACTTCTCTAATTCCTCTTCAATTAAATTTGAGAGTAGAACGGCACAATTTTTTCTATTGTTCGTTATGTCGTTTGCTAATTTCCGTAATTTTGATAAAGTAATTTCAATTTTTTCTTCAATTTCTTCTATGGCTTGAGTTGAATATTCTATTTGGGAATATTCAGTTGAAAGTTTTTCATAAGTTTTTGAAATTTCTTCAAGGGTATTGCCGTATTTTCTTTTTAATTTATCAAGGATAAATAGTCTTTCTTGTATTTCATTCAATCTTTCTGTATCCTCTTGTACGGCTTGAGAGTAGTTACGAAGAGAGTTTGCCGTATCTCTTAATAACTCTTGAATTTCAATAATTGAAGATTCTTCTTCTTTTAATGAACTGTCAATTTCTGTGGCTTTTGTTAAATTCATTTTAATTTTTGATATTGCATCAATGATAGAGCCGTCATCGCCATTTAATGCCCAATAAGCAGTCGATGTTAAATCTTTCAATTTTTCTGCATTTTCAAGTACGGAAAGTTCGTTTTGAAGTTTTTCGTCCTCATCAAACTCTTTTATTTCTGCCGCTTCAATTTCATTGATTTGAAATTTTAAAAAATCAATTTGCGCTTCTGTTGCGTTTGAGACATTTTTTGCTGATTCCAAAGATTTTAAAAGTATTGAATATTCTGAGTAGAGTTTTTTATATTCCTCCAGATTTTTGCCGTATACATCTTTTGCGTAATTGTCTAAAAGTCTGATATGTGATTTAGGTTGCATAAATACATAGGTTTGATGTTGTGAATGAATATCAATAAATTTTTCTTTAAAATCTTTTAAAAAATTTTGGTTGACAATAGTTCCGTTAATCCTTGTTCTTGAAGAGGTTTGAGTGATTTCTTTTGTAAGAACTATTTCTTCGGTTAAATCAATTCCGTTTTCTTCAAACAAGTTCTTTAAATCTTGTTTATTATTTGTAAGATAAAGTTCAATAATTGCTTTGTCGGCACCTTTTTTTATAACTTCAGAGTTAACTTTTGCCCCGAATGCAATATCAATAGCATTAATCAAAATGCTTTTGCCGGCACCTGTTTCACCTGTGATAACGTTCAAACCGTTTGAAAAATTTACTGTTAAATCGTCAATCAATATGTAATTTTTTATTCTTATGGAATTAAGCATTTTTCCCTCACCTACTAAACAATTTTACATCTTGTAATTATTTGTGACAAGAATGTTAAAAGGAGAAAACACATAGAAAAAGTTTTGAAATAAAAAATCCGCAAAAATTGCGGAAATTGTGAATTTTGAGTATAGTGTTTATGCCAATGTATTTATTGATTTTAATACAATTTTTGATTTAATTTCTGAGGGCAGATTTATATTTGAAAAATCTTCTTCAATTGTTGTTAATCCTGTTTCATAAGCATTTTCAAAATTTTTCATTGATTTTGCAATTCTTGTGTAAGTGTCGGTATCTACAGTTGGTATTTTGTAAGTTGTTTTGATTGTTTTTTGAACTTCTGCTTTTATTGTTAAAGACTGATTTACCATGAAGTCTAAAACATCTTTTGCTTTTAGGTCTGAAGTCGGATTAATTGTTTGTGATTGGGTAATTTTTGTTTCTTCTGTTATACCCATTGTTTCTTTTAACTTTTTTCTAACTTCCGAACAACGCATTGAATACAAGCTGATACCGTTAATCAAATCCATTTTTCACTCCTGTCAAATTCCCTGTTTTGTTTTAATTAAATTTTTATCGGAGTCAAAAATTTTGTTTGTTATGTTACAAAAACTTCATATTACTTCATAACAAGCCACTATTAGTGATTTTCGTTATAATAGGATTATGGAAATTGGTGTTGTACGCAAGTTCTTTTATATGTTTTTATGGTATTTATTTGTCATTTGTAAACTTTTTGTTTTAATATGGCATCGTATTTTGACGGGAAAAACAAGATTATCGTTATATTTGAAGAAAAAAGCCGAAAATTTTTTATTTTTTTCTCCCAGAGTATATAAAGTTTCGTACATAAGAAAGGAAATTAAGACGAAAAGTGAGCCTGTTCGTTTGTTTACGAAAGACATGGTAAAGTTGCATGCGAGATTTTTGGCTCCGGAAGAGGGAAAGCCTGTTGTTTTATTTTTTCACGGACAGTCAGAAAATATTACGAAATGGCAGGATACTTTTTCATTTTTCAGGCAAAACGGTTATGGGGCGTTATTTTTGTCTTATCGAGGACATTATAAAAGTGCAGGACGTCCGTCAGAAGACGGAATTTATAATGATGCGGAAACCGCTGTTGAATATTTATTTCAAAAAGGTTTTGCGGCTAAAAATATTATCCTTTGGGGTCGTTCGTTAGGTTCTGCCGTTGCTTTACAAACAGCGTTAAAATATGATGTAAAGGCAGTAATTCTTGAGAGTCCGATTTTGAATATTAAACAGGCTGCGATTTCAGTTTTTGCAAGGTATGTTAAAATTTTCAAATTTGTTCTTTTGAGAAGGTTTATCAAATGGTTGCTTGAAAATGCGAATTATATTCAAATGTTTGATAACGGTAGCAAAATATCAGAGGTTAAATCTCCAATTTTGATTATGCATGCAAAAAATGATGAAAAAATATGTTATGAACAAGTGGTGACACTTGCCCAATATAACAAATCGGCGAGATTGTTTTTAGTTGAAGAGGGTTCCCATGACCATTCTGAATGGTGTTATGAAGAGGCTAAAAATTTCATAGAGGGTTTAAAATGCCGTTGTTGATTTATATTTTAAAAAGATTTTTACAAACAATACCTCTGTTGTTAATAGTTTCAGTGATTGGTTTTTTCTTAATTCGTGCATGTCCTGTTGACCCGTTGGGCGAATTGAGATTAAATCCTTCTATTTCAAAGCAAACGCTTGAAGCTGAGAAAATCAGATTAGGGCTTGATAAACCTGTAGTTGTTCAGTATGGATTATGGTTAAAAAGTTTTATCAGGGGTGATATGGGTATTTGTACAACAGGGGAGAAAGTCTCAGATAAACTCAAAGAAAGGATACCTAATACGTTATTGTTGACGGTAACGGTAATTTTTTTTACTTGGCTTGCAGGCATACCGCTTGGAATTGTTGCCGCATTGAATAAGGGAAAACCTGTTGACAGAATATTGACTATTTTGTCAAGTGTCGGAATGGCAATTCCTTCCTTCTTTTTTGCACTGTTAATGTTGATATTTGCCGTCAAAACAGGGTGGTTTCCGACCGGAGGTTTGACGAGTTATAATTTTTCTACGATGTCGGAAATAGAAAAAATAATGGATATTGCTAAACATTTGGTATTACCGACTTTGGTGTTGTTTACGATATCGTTATCGGGTTTGCAGCGACAAATGCGAAGTAATTTGCTTGATGTTATAGAGAGTGACTATGTCAAATATGCAAGAGCGAAGGGTTTAAGTGAAACTAAAGTTATTTTCAAACATGCTTTGAGAAATGCGATAAATCCGCTTATAACTTTATTGG
>CAZKAS010000061.1:0-10060 GCA_964550875.1 uncultured Muribaculaceae bacterium
ATGATATTCGTTTGTTTTTCAATAATGATATGAGATTTCTTTCTCAATTTAAAGGAAAGTAATAGGTGCTTTATGTCTAATAATATTAATTCTATTGAATTTGACCCGGGTATAGGTTCGCTTGCTGCCGATTTGTATCTTGATGTTTATATGGTTGAAAACGATATCGCTAATATGCCTCAATTTGCCAGAAAAGCAAGATATTTTGCCGTTTCTTACAGAAAAATTTTGAAATCTCTGATTAATAATCTTGGTTTCTATAGAGGTTGTTTAGGATGGGCTTACTATATCTCTAATGAACATAAAGGAAAAACCTTTACAGGAAATCCTTTTGTTAACTACACGGAAGAACAAAAAGCACAATATGCGCCTACCGAAATGGTCGATTTTTGCATTGAATATCTTCCGAAATTTAAGTCTGATTTGAACTATTTTCACGTCAAAAATGTTTCCTTACCTGAAAATGCTCAGGAAATTTTAAATCAATATCGTGAATTTTTATCTATGAATGAAGGCTTTATAAATGCTAATTCCGTTGATGATATTAAACTTCCGGAAAGCCTCTCGTTCTCTAAATCTCCGCTTGAAATAAAAGCAGAATTGGATAATGCTATTGAAAACAAAAATCTTGATAACTTAATCTATCTTTAATTCCTCTGATACTTGAATTTTATTTATCTTCCGTTTAAAATACGGTAACTATAAGGAGTAATATGTCGGATTTGAATTTTGAACAATTAGCAACAAATTGTCTTATAAACAGAACTGATGACAGTAAACAGTCTGTAGAATTGATTGAAAAACTTGAGTCAGAAATGTTAATTGATGATTTTATTGCAACTGTTAACTATTTCTTTGAAATTAGCAATGATTATCACGTCGTTAATTATTTGTTCAAAAAAATGAGCAAATATAAATCTCCTTCAAGTATTCCTCCTTTGGTTGATACTTTAGTTCTTAAGGAAAAATATAAAGCAAAATTTCAAGACGAAGATGTGAGAATGTGCATAAGAATTAATGCCGCAAAAACTCTTGCAAACCTCAAAGATAATTCTGCTGTTAATCCATTGTTATACTGCCTTAACAATAAGAACGAAAATTATAAACTTCGTTTGGCTTGCGCAGAAGCTTTGGGAAAAATCGGCGATAAATACGCTGTTATTCCTCTATCAGAAGTCTTGAAAGACGAAAGTGAAAATTCTGTTTATTTGAAAGAATCAGCAGCTTTTGCTTTGGGTATGATTGGTGATGCAAAAGCCGTTGATACACTTGTTAGTGTACTTGAAACAGGCAAAGGTTTGATGGACAAATTTACTTTCTTGAAAGAACGTGCCATTGAAGCCCTCTCTAAAATGAACACCGGTGGTGATAAGGTATTCCGTGCGTTGGAAAAATCTTTGAAAGATCAATCAGTTCAGGTTAGAATTAATGCTATTGAGGCTCTTTCTAATCTCGATGATGACAGAGTTTTCGATTTGATTTACACTTGCTTAAATGATAAAACTCCTGAAGTTGCAAAAAATGCTATTATCGCTTTGTTTAACCTCTCCGGCGAACAAGTTCTTAACGATATTTTGAATGACAATTCTCTTCCTGAATACACGATTAAATTGGTTAAAGAGATTATTCAGGAAATTGAATCTGATAGTTTTGATGATTCTGATGAGTTATAATTCAAATAGATTTTATCAAAAGGTTGAAAAGTATGCCAAAGTTGAAAAAAATTAAAAAAAAGAAAAATAAATTTACTTTATTAATACTTTTCGTGGTAACTTTTGTTGTTGCGCTTTTTTTAGTTTCTGCTATGTTTAAAAATTTTTCTCCGCCTGTTGACGTTAATATCGGTGGTGAGGAAGCGGAAACTGCTGTTGAAGAAAATGAAAAATTTGCAGAATTGGATTCCCGTTTAAAATGGATTCAATATGAAGATACTATGGGTGAAGTTCCTACTAAGTCCGAAGCCTCAGTTCTTGGCAATTCAAGTACGGAGATTAAAAAAAACGAAAAATCTATCAAAGCTGAAAATAAACCTGTTAATAAAAATTCTAAACCGACAAAAAAGCAATCACCTATACTTGCAGAACCACCTGTTATGCAATATTCTTTTGATGAGATTCCTGTTCCTGTCAGAACAACAAAAACTGTTTCTCACCCACCGGTACCTACTGTTGCCGAAGTGAAATATAGTACATCTTCTGCAACATCTACCACTAAAACTGCTTCGCCATCAACTTTTTTGACTAAAGTTTATATTGGTTATTATCCTACTATGGAACAAGCAAATATCGTCAGAAGTCGTGTGTCAACGGCAGTCACAGGCTATCAACCGTTTGTTAGAAGATTGGGAAGTCAATATGTCGTTCAAGTTGCTTCTTTCGGCGACAGAAACAGGGCGGTTAGTTTAAAAAATGAGTTGGAATCTAAAGGATTTTCTGCTAGATTGTTGACGGAGTAAATATATGTGCGGTTGGTTTTTTCTATTCTTTATTGCAATTTTTTCAATTTTAAGATTTTATCATCATAAAATTTCTGATTCTATGAAAGTTATTGCAAAATCTCAATTGGATAATGATGAACATATCTTTCTGTTTTTGCATGCTCCTGTTTTTATGACTATCGTTTATTCTTTGGTCTTGGCTGTAGAAATTGATTGTATTTTACACCTTTTCTTTATTGAATGTATTGAATCCGTCGATTATTTGTTTCTAATTACTGTAACTACTCTTTCCATTTTGATTTTGAAGTATCTTCCAAAACTTTTCAAAAAAAACTTCTATGCAATAACAAATAAAGCAATTAAGCCTATTGAAAAACAAGATTCTGATACTTTATTGATTTCTGATATCAAAGATGTCCTTTTTGATAAAAAAATTTTTTTGATAAAAACAGTTTGCGTTATAAAAAAAGATGATACTGTTCTCAAATACTCTTATATCAATCATTCAGAACAATTCTATAATTACTTAAAATCCGTTATTAATACGGTTGAAAAAGTTTAAACAAGTTCTGCATATAAACACCAAGTTTGAGCTTTTGTAATTCTGACATTTACAAATTCTCCCGTCAGGTCTTTTTCTGATGGAAAATGAACAAGCTTTCCCGTTGTTGTTCTTGCGTTCATCATCATTTGTCCGTGTTTTTCTTTTTGTGATTCACAAAGAACTTCGTAAATTTTGCCCACAAGTTTTTGATTTGATTTTAAAGTCATTTTACAATTTGTTTCGTGAAGTCTTTTAAAACGTTCTTCCTTTATTTCATCGGGGACAAAAATTTCTGTCATTCTTCCGGCTTTTGTAAACGGACGAGGTGAATAAATTGCAGTATTTGAATAGTCTATTTTAAGTTCTTCTATTGCTGAAAGCGTATCTTGAAATTCTTCTTCCGTTTCCCCAGGAAATCCTGCTATAAAATCGCTTGTTATCTCAACTTCGTCAAATTTATTGCGAATTTTATTGTAAATTTCATAATATTGCTCCCTGTCATAACGACGATTCATCGCTTTCAACACTCTTGAATTACCCGATTGCATTGGAATATGAAAAAATTTATTGACCTTTTCACATTCTGCAACAGATTCAATTAAATCATCGGTTATATCGGTCGGATATGAGGTTACAAACTTAATTCTGAATTTCCCTTCAATTTTATTCAATTCCCTTAAAAGATTAGCAAGCGTAATTTTCGGGTCGTGTAAATCTTTTCCGTAACTATCAACATTTTGTCCAAGCAAAGTTATCTCTTTTTTTCCGTCTTCAATAGCTTTCTTCGCTTCTTTTATAATTAATTCAGGACGACGACTCCTTTCTCTTCCTCTTGTAAAAGGTACTACACAATAGGTACAAAAATTGTTGCAACCCTCAATAATTGGAATCCACGCTCCTACTATATCTTGACGATTTAATTTTAATTCTTCCGGCTCCGGATATGGAATCGTTGTTATTTCACATACTCTTTCTCCACTTTCTACACGCCTTACAAATTCAGGAAATTTGAAAATATTATGCGTGCCAAAAACTAAATCAAGGTACGGCATTCTCTTAAATAAGCTCTCTTTATCCAATTCGGCTGCGCAGCCACAAATGCCTATTTTCATCTCAGGACGAGTCTTTTTTCTTTTTCCCCAAACCCCAAGTTGGCTGTATGCTTTATCTACAGAGGTTTGTCGTATTGCGCAAGTAGATACTATCAAAAAATCTGCTTCCTTTTGCTCTGTCGTTTTTGTATATCCCAGTTCTATAAACATTCCTTCTAATCTTTCAGTGTCCGATTTATTCATCTGACAACCCATTGTTTCTATATAAAATTTCTTGCTCATAATTTTTCTTCCTCTGATAAAATTATTTTACATTAAACAATAGAACTATGATATACTAAAAGCAGAAAGAGGAAAAAATTATGTCAAATCGTATAAGAGCAAGCCATATTTTGGTAAAAACAGAACAAGAAGCTTTAGATATTAAAGCAAAAATTGAAAAAGGTGAAATTGACTTTCCGCATGCTGCAGGGCAATATTCTCTATGTCCTTCAGGCGGTGATGGCGGTGATTTAGGCTGGTTTGGAAAAGGTATGATGGTTAAGCCTTTTGAAGATGCTGCTTTCGCTGCTGATTTGAACTCCGTTACTAACCCTGTTCAAACTCAATTCGGTTGGCACTTGATTTTGGTTTCGGAAAAAGAAGATTTATAATGAATGAAAAAATAGTCGAACTTCGTAATTTCCTTTCTGAAAAATCTGCTGATGCTATTTTGATAAATTCTTCCGATGAGTTTTTATCGGAATACAATATTTTGCCCAGAAATTCCAGATACAAAGTTACCGGATTTTCCGGTTCAATGGGTGATTGCATTGTTACAAAAGATAATGTTTATCAAATTGTTGACGGTCGCTATCACCAACAAGCTGATAATGAAGTTGACCATAATGTCGTTTCCGTTTTAAAAATGCAACAAGGAAGCTCTCCTATTAAAGAAATTGTTAACACCCTTTCGGAAAACTCTTCTTTACTTGTGACGGCAAATAAAGTTTCTGCTGATTTTTGCGAAAAATTGCAAAAAAAATGTAATGAAAAAAATATTAAAATAAAATATTTAGACACTGACCCCTTGGAAGACTTTTCTCAAAATGACTATACAAATGTGAATTTAATACAAATTTCAGAGAAAATTGTCTTTCTTTCTCCTAAAGAAAAGTTTGAATATTTTTCAGGTAAATTGAACGAAAAACAAATTTTACTCGTTACAGTACCTACGGATTTTGCATATTTAACAAACCTTAGAAATTACGACTACCCATACTCTTCCGCCCCAAGAGCAAAGGCAATAGTTACCTCTAAAGAAGTAATTTTGTTTACAAATTCTAAAATTCCGTATAATTTTGATGGGTTACGTATTGAACCGCTTAATAAATTTAAAACTGTTCTTACTAAATTTCAGGAAAAAGAAATTTTAACCGATAAAACAACTATTCCTCAATCGGATTTTATGCAAATTCACCATTCAAATAAAATTTCTTCAACTAATTTATTTGATATTAAATCTGAAAAATTTGATAATGAAATAGAACATCTAAAATCTGCTTTTGCTCATACTGATAAGGTTTTAAAAAAAATAGATGAGTTGATTAATTCAGATATAAAACTTTCCGAGTACGATTTATTTTGCGCTATTAATCAATTTTTCAAAGAAGAAGGCGCTTTAGAACAGAGTTTTCGCCCAATTATCGCATCAGGCGCAAACTCTTCAATTATTCATTATTCTGTTGCATCTCCCGATAAAATTATCGAAAATGGTGATTTGGTAATGGTTGACTGCGGCGGATACTTTGAAGGCGGACTGGCAACCGATATTACAAGAACCTTTGTGAAAGGTTCTCCGTCTGAAGAACAAAAATATGTTTATACAAAAGTCTTTAAGGCTGCTGTTGCTGCGCTTGACTACAAATATGACGAAAAATCAACTTGGCAACAAATTGACTTGATTGTCAGAAAAGAGCTTGAAAAAGAAGAAAATAACGGTTATTTATATTCTCATTCCACGGGGCACGGCATAGGAATTTCAGTGCATGAATTTCCTCCGAGATGTTCTTTTCAAGATGAATTTGCAATACAGTTTAAGAAAAATTATGTATTTTCTATTGAACCCGGATTGTATAAAAAAGGTGTTGGCGGTGTAAGGCTTGAAAATGCTGTTTATGCAAAATCAGTTTCACCAAACCTTGAAATAGAAGCACTTTCACACTATCCTTTTGAAGAAAAATTGATAAATCGTGATATGTTAACAAAAAATGAATTAAAATTTTTAGAAGAGTGGCAAAATTATGGTAAAAAAAATAACGTCGGTAACTAATCCTACTATTGTTGAATTTGCAAAACTTTCAACCACAAAAGTCAGAACTTTAACAGGGCTTTTTTCTGTCGAAGGAGAAAAGTCGTTAGAGGATATTTTAGATTCTGAAATACAAATTAGAGATATTTTTGTATCTGAAGATTATGATTATTCAAATTTACCTGAAAATTTGGTTACTATTGCATCAGAACCTGTTATGAAAAAACTTTCTTCCTCTGATAATCCGCCTAAAGTTATTACTGTTGCTTATCAAAGACATTACGATTTATTTGATTTTTTCGGTATGGACAGGTTGTTGTTACTTGATGGAATTTCTGATCCTGGGAATATGGGTACAATTATCAGGTTGGCTGCTGCATTTAATTATGAAGGCATCTTTCTCTATGGAGATTGCGTCGACCCTTATAATCCCAAAGTTATTCGCTCTGCCGCCGGTAATTTCTTTAAGGTTCCTTTTGCAACCGTTCCGAATGCCTTTGCTTTAAAAGATTTTCGGAAATATTTCACAGTAATGACAGATTTACATGACACTGAATTTCATACTCCGGAGGATATTCCGTTAGAACAACCTTTTATTCTGTTTCTAGGTAGTGAAGCAAAGGGTCTTTCTAAAGAACTTCTTGATATTCCGCACTGGAATACGAATATAATTATGGATTCTGTAGAATCTCTCAATGTTGCCACTGCAGCTGCAATTATTATGTATGAATTTGCTAAAAAATATTAATTAAATATCAATTTAAAATTTCTTTAAGTTTGCAAGCGTACTGTCAAATGACTTTATGCCTATTTTTGAAAATTCAACAAAGTATAGCGTCGTTCCTGCTATGCTCTTTATTTCCCTAATGTATCCAATCCCGTATTGAGAATGAAAAACTCTATCATCTTTTTGGAAATCTTGAGTTTGCAGAGCTTCTCCAGTAGGCAAACAACCTTGCTGATTTTGTTCCTTTGCACGAGCTTCTGCAATTTTTCTCTTTATTGGATTATCCTCCAATATTTTTTTGATTTTTGCCTCATTATCTGCCTTTCTCTCCTCTTCGGAGCGGGCATGTTTAGATACAAAACCTCTTTTTTGCGGTGCTATAAAACTCTTCCCAAAACCTGCTGACGTAGAATTTGAAGAACTCGATGAACTTTGTGAATTATATTTCGGAGCAACAAAATTTTTGCCAAACCCTGTTCCGTTAAAGATGCCTGTTGATGAAGATTTTACGGCATTTGCCGCCCTATTGAAAGATGAGGATTTTTTCTCATATCTGCTATTATAATCATCAAATTCATTATCATAACCGTTAAATCTGTTTCTATAACTGTCGTTTTTACTTTGTCGAGTATTTTCTTCTTTGCGATTGGTCAATTTAAACGGAATTTCATTGATAAATCTGCTAGGTTCATAATAATTATAATTACCCCACATTTTTCGACGTTCTGCATGTGTAATAAAAAGACGTTTTCTTGCTCTTGTTACGCCTACATACATAAGACGACGTTCTTCTTCCATTTCTGAGTCATCAGCATGCCCGCTCAATCCGCCAGTTGCCCTGCTGTGAGGAAATATTCCTTCATCAAGACCTGCTAAAAATACTACGTCAAACTCAAGTCCTTTTGCACTGTGCAAAGTCATCAGTGTCAATGCGTTATCTTCTTCCTCATAACTATCAATATCTGAAACAAGTGCTACTTGACTTAAAAACTCACCAAGTATGTCATTTTCTTCTATAGGTTCAAATTCTTCCGCAACATTTATAAATTCTTGAAGGTTATCCGTTCTGGATTCAGCAGTAATCTCGTCATCAACTTCTTTTCTCCACTCAATATAATGAATTTCTCCTATTAAATAGGAAATAAACTCAGGCAATTTCATAGAAGATTGTTTTTGTTTTAAATTTATAATCAGTTCCCAAAAATTTTTTAATTTTGATTTTGTTCCGACTGAAAATTCATCATAATTATCAATTTCTGATAAAATATCCGATATCGGTATTTCCAATTGTGCGGAAATCTCCATTAGTTTTTTTACCGTAGTATCACCTAATGAACGTTTAGGTTTATTTATAATTCTGGCTAAACTTTGAGAATCAGAAGGATTGGAAATCAATTTTAAATAAGCAACTATATCCTTTATTTCCTCTCTGTCGTAGAACTTCTGTCCTCCTACAACTTTGTAAGGAATTGCTCTTGCCATGCACGCTTCTTCAAGTTTTCTTGATTGAGAATTTGTTCTGTATAAAACACAACATTCTGAAAGTTTATATTTACTCCTTAAATTTCGTACGTTTTGTACAATAAATTCCGATTCGTCATCATCATCTGCACCTTCGTAAACCTCTATTTTTTCACCTTCTCCAAGATTTGAATAAAGATTTTTCTCTGTTCTTTCTACATTGTTTTCTATTATTGCATTAGCAGCCTGCAAAATCATTCCCGTTGAACGATAATTTTGCTCAAGTTTTATCATTTGAGCATCAGGGAAATTATTTTGCATATTTAGTAAAATTCGATAATCTGCGCCTCTCCAACTATAAATGGATTGGTCAATATCTCCAACAGTACACAAACTTCTCTTTATCGGTTTATACATTGGAAAATCATTTGTATAAATTGATTTTATAAAATTATACTGGGCAAGGTTTGTATCTTGAAATTCATCAACTAAAATATGCTTAAAACGATTATAATATTTTTCTCTTACTTCTTTATCTTTCTTTAAAAGTTCACATGCCATAAGCAACATATCATCAAAATCTACAGCATTATTAAGAGCAAGTTGATTTTGGTATTCTGTATAAACTCTTGAAAATTGTTCATCTCTATATGAACGAGCTCTCGTTGCAAAATCATATGACGTTATCATTTTGTTTTTTGCATCAGAAATAACCGACCGAAGTTGCTTTATCGGATATACTTTTTCGTCCATGTTCAACTTCTTTAAAGCATTCTTGATAAGTGTATTCATGTCGGTATCATCATATATTACAAAATTCTTATCGTATTTTTTTCCGTCTTTTGATACGTATTTATCAATGTCCGTTCGCAATATCCTTCCTGCTATACCGTGAAAAGTTCCGACCCACATGCGCTTTACACACTCTTGTCCAAGCCATTTTGAAAGCCGTTCCTTCATTTCTTTAGCCGCTTTATTCGTAAATGTTACCGCTAATATTTCATAAGCAGAAACTCCTGATTGAACAAGATTTGCAATTCTTGATGTTAAAACTTTTGTCTTCCCACAACCTGCACCGGCAAGGATAATTAATGTACCCTCGTTATGTTGAACCGCTTGCTTTTGCTCGTTATTTAATCCTTCAAGAATGTTTTCCATATATTAACCCTTGCTAGTTATTTGCATGATACTCCAAGCATACATGTTTTTCCAAAAAACAACTTTTTTTGTTTCTGCATATAAGAAAATTTTACAAAAAAAAATCAAGCTCTTCTTGGCTTGACTTTAAATTAACATCTCTCTCTCTCAAGTTGTTGCGCTAAATTAAATTCACTGATTAATTTAATGCAACTAATTTCGTTTTAATTCCCATTTCGGAACTCATAGTTTTGGCATTGGAAATAGCCATAGCACGTCTTTTCTTCGCACCTTGTAGCAAAAATTCAACACAACCGGAAATATTATTTTCAGATACCTTAAGTTTCTTAATCATTTCGTTGCCCCATTTAACTACATAATGTTTATCGGCAAGAAATCATGAAAACTTTAG
>CAZKAS010000062.1:0-9392 GCA_964550875.1 uncultured Muribaculaceae bacterium
GTATGATGGAAACTATCTTGAATTTAGGTTTGAATGATGAAACAGTAGAAGCAATGGTTAAATTAACAAATAACCCGAGATTCTGCTATGATTCATATCGTCGTTTCTTGACAATGTTCGGTTCGGTTGCTTGGGAAATGGACAGACAAAAATACTTTGAATCAGAAGTTGAAAAAGTAAAGGCAAGAGAAGGCGTTAAGTCAGATACCGAAATTTCTGCAGAAGGCTGGAAGTCACTTATTCCTATATATAAAAATGTAATTAAGGAAGTAACAGGAAAAGAATTCCCGCAAGATCCTTACGTACAACTTCAAGAAGCAATTGAAGCAGTATTCCGTTCATGGAATATTCCAAGAGCAGTTGCTTACAGAAACATGAACAAAATTGACCACAATTACGGTACTGCCGTTAACGTTCAAACAATGGTATTCGGTAATATGGGTAACGACTGTGCAACAGGTGTTTCATTCACAAGAAACCCTGCAACAGGAGAAAATAAATTTTACGGTGAATATTTGGTAAATGCACAAGGTGAAGACGTTGTAGCAGGTATCAGAACACCGAAACAAATTGCAGAACTTGAAACAGATATGCCCGAACTTTACAAGCAATATGTTGCAATCGCAAAACAACTTGAAAACGGCTATCACGATGTTCAAGATATGGAATTTACGATTGAAAGAGGAAAACTCTGGATTCTTCAAACAAGAAACGGAAAGAGAACAGCAAAAGCTGCAATCAAAATTGCAGTAGATATGTTTGAAGAAGGAATTGTAACAAAAGAACAAGCAATCAAATTGGTTGACCCATATACGGTTTACCAAGTATTGCTTCCTTGTTTCAACCCTGCAGCTGTTAAGCACGCTCACAAGGTTTCAAAAGGTGTAAACGCATCTCCCGGAGCAGCAGTTGGTAAAATCGTATTTGATACTGAAGAAGCAGCAGAACGTGGCGGCAAGGGCGAAAAAGTTATCCTCGTAAGAATTGAAACTTGCCCTGATGATATTCACGGTATGGCAGTTGCTCAAGGTGTATTAACACTCAGAGGCGGAGCAACATCACACGCAGCAGTAGTTGCAAAAGGTATGGGAAAACCATGCGTTTCAGGTTGCGAAGACTTAACAATCAACCTTGAAAAAGAAACAATTACTTGCGCAGACGGTACTGTATTCCACAAAGATGATATTATCTCATTGGACGGCGGTACAGGTGAAGTTATGGAAGGCGCTATCGAACTTGTTGAAGCAGGTATCGACTCAGACTTTGAAAAATTCTTCACTTGGGTTAATGAAATCAAGACAATGAAAGTAGAAGCAAACGCAGATACTCCTAAAGATATCGAAAATGCATTGAAGTTTGGTGCAGAAGGTGTTGGTCTTTGCAGAACAGAACACATGTTCATGGATCCTGACAGACTTCCTTGGGTACAAAAAATGATTATTGCAGGAACTCCGGAAGCAAGAAAAGAAGCATTGGATCACTTACTTCCTATGCAATATGATGACTTCTATGCAATGTTCAAAGCTTTAGGCGATAAACCGTTGACAGTAAGACTTCTTGATCCTCCGCTTCACGAATTTTTGCCTTCAAAGATTGAACTCATTGAAAAAGTTGCAACTAAGAAAGCATTAAATCAAGACTATGCAGAAGATGAAAAGATGCTTGAAATTGTTGAAGGTTTGTCAGAATCTAACCCGATGATGGGCTTGAGAGGATGCCGTTTAGGTTTGACATTCCCGGAAATCAACGAAATGCAAGTAAGAGCAATCTTCTCAGCATGCTGTGATTTGAAGAAGGAAGGCTATGCAGTTAAACCTTGGGTTATGATTCCGCTTATCGGACACGTAAACGAACTTAAGGTTGCAAAAGAAATCCTTGTCAGAGTAGCAAAAGAAGTTATGGAAGAAAAAGGTGTTGAAGTTGAATACAAATTCGGTACAATGATTGAAATTCCGAGAGCAGCATTAACAGCTGACGAAATTGCTGCATACGCAGAATTTTATTCATTTGGTACAAACGACCTTACTCAAATGACATTCGGTTACTCAAGAGATGACGCAGAAGGTAAGTTCTTAAAGAACTACGTAGAACAAAAAATCTTGCCTGCTAACCCATTTGTAACATTAGATCAAAAAGGCGTAGGTCAATTAATCGAAATGGCAATGGAAAAGGGTAAAGCAAACAATGCTAATCTTGTTGGCGGTGTTTGCGGCGAACACGGCGGAGATCCTGATTCAGTTAAGTTCTGCCACAAAATCGGCTTGAACTATGTATCTTGCTCACCGTTCAGAGTTCCGCAAGCAAGACTTGCTGCAGCACAAGCAGTTATCGAAAACAAATAGTTTTTGATTAAAAAATGAGAAAAAGCGGTTGATGATTATTCATCAGCCGTTTTTTTATAAAAAATTAATAGTTTATTGAAAAAAATATAATAAAGTGGTAAAATACAGTTATATTTAAGGTGTTTTTATGAATATTAATAACAATAATATTTCAAATTTAAAAAACATTTGTAATGTCAGTTTAAACGAAATAAAAAACACAGAAAAATCCCAAAGTACAAATGTCGAAAACCAAAAAGGCATAATACTTCCCGACATCAGAAGTAATCAAATTTTGTTGCCTGATAATAAGATTTATTTTACAAAAGGATCAATGCCTATTAATTTCAATAGGGAAAAGATTTCAATGAAAATACCTGTTTCTTATGAAAAAATAGGACTTTTTGATGAAAAAGGCAGTGACTTAACAGCATTGGCAGTGGATATTTATCGAAAGAATTTAAAGATTTCTCAATATCATGATAAAAACACAGGAAAAAATGTTATACGTGGCGAAAAAAACTACTTTTCCCAAAACGGAGTTTTAAATTCAAGAGAAGTAATGGAAATAGACCTTAAAAAGCCATCGAAAGCGACCAAAATAATTGAAGATTATGAACACAATACAGTTACGGAAATCAAACTTTCTCAACCGTTGAAGAAAGGAAAAACCATAACGGAATCCGTCACGACACTTTACAAAGATAAAAACGGTAAAATTGTTAAAACGGAAGCATATACGCAATCACCCGTAAAAGGTGTGTATGACATTACCGAAACTAACGCAAACGGCGACAAGAAAATTATTGCCAAAACGACAAAAAATGATGACGGCTCATACTCTATCGAAAGACATTTAACATCATTAGACGGAACAAAAACTGAATATATGTTTAAAACCGATAAAGACGGCAATCACAAGTCTATGTTCTGTCAAATTACCGATGCAAACGGCGCTATATTATCTACGATTGACAGAACTTATGAAAAGAACGGAAATACTGTAAAATCAACATTAAACGGAAATCAATATAAAAGCGAACGAAATGGAAAAGAAGTCACGATTGTTGATTTAACGAAAAAAGAAACAGCGGTTTTATCGTCAGAACAATTTGCGGCAGCCCCTGAAACAAAAGAATTTATAAAAATGGCAGATGCGCAGAAAAGAAATTTTTCGGAAGAAAATGTTACTGATAAATTATTTGATACGCTTCCAACAGATGCACTTTTTACCCTAAACAAAAATATTTCTGAAATTATTCCGCTTGAAGACGATTTGGATTCAGCATTTGTCGGAACGTTCAATTATTTAATGTGCAAAACTGATAATTTTGTTGTCAGCCATGAATTAGGACATAGCAAAGATGCGGCAAAAATTCCTGATGGGGCTAATTTAATGGACGAGAGTATTTTAAAAGAGCTCAAAAAAGAAGTAATAGCAGATACTGAAAATTTTAGAAAAGCATACGTTGAAGAAAAAGCTGCATTTATAAAAGCATTCCCCGATTATAAGGAAAAAATGATAAGCTACTTTATTTTTAGTCCCAAGGACAAGATACAAAGAGGAAGAAAAGAAACAGTTGCAGAAACAAACGCCATTAACGGCTTATCTCCGGAAGAACCGTCTGCAATTGCAATGCGAACAATCGTTCTTCAGCAATATTTTCCAAGAACTATTGCGGAAGCAACCAAACTTACCAATCCGATTGCAATGTCAGAAAATCAACAAAATATCGAAAATAAACAATAATAAACAAAAATCCTCGAATGTATTTACAAACGAGGATTTTTACTTAATACTGTCAAATTACCGTTTTTTTATAAATTGCAAAATTTCATCAACATGCCCATTTATATCAACATCACGCCACTCTTTTATAATATGACCGTTTTCATCTATTACAAATGTCGAACGCTCAATTTCCGCAACCTTTTTCCCATCTTGCAATTTTTCTTTCAACACAGCAAATTTTTCAGCAAGATTATGCCCAATATCAGAAAGTAATGGGAAATTAAGATGATGCTTTTCTTTAAACTCCTTATGACTTCGTATATCATCAGGACTTACCCCGATAACAAACGCATATTCGGATAATTTTTCTAAATTATCACGAAAATTTTTTGCCTCTTCCGTACAAACAGAAGTGTCATCTTTTGGATAAAAATATAAAACAATTTTTTTCCCTCCAAAATCCGCAAGCGTAAATTCTTTGACCTTGCCGTCCTTATCTATTCCTTGTAATTTAATATCTTTCATTGATTTCTCCTTTCTCTAGAATAGTAAAAAAAACGAAAAAATTAAAACTACCACTTTGACTAAAATGCCCAACTATATAAATCTCTAAATAAATAAATAAAAAGTCATCGGAGAAAGTATGAAGGAGAACACCGATGACGTAAAAATTGTTAAGCATTCCTAACAATTTCAGAATAACAAAATAACAACAAAAAGTAAAGCATATTTGCAAGGCATGCTTAACATGGCTTAATAAAAGGGAAAAGGAGTAAATATCTTAAAAAAATTCAACAAACACTTACATTTTTGAGATAAAAGTAGTATAATTGAACAAGCTGATAAAAAGAGGAACTGTATTATTTTTTCAAAGTTACAAGGATTTTTTGATAAAATTCAACAGGTTGATGCGAACATCTCATCAGTTGGATCAGATGTGTACAAGCGCAATCTTGAACTTGAGCATGAAATAAAAGAGAAAACGGAAGAGTTAAACAAAGCAAATAATACATTACTTACAATGAGTAATATCTGGGATATGATGAATTCATCGGAACCGTTAACTAATGTTTTAGATTCTATAGTAAATTCAATGCAAGATCAAATGGGATACATAAACACATTAGTTTTGACAAAAGAACACGACAAAGACGGAGATTTTTTTCTTGTAAAGTCGCATGCAGCAAGTCAGTTATTGACTAAATCCGTACAAAATAATTCATTGCTCAATATAAAAGAGTTTCGCATTCCTTGGAATGAAGATTTAATTTTGACACAGGCATTAAAAGAAAGAACAATTAAGAGTACGTCAGATATAAAGACTGTTTTGCATAAGATATTGGAAAGTTTGGAATATTCTTTCGTACAGAATGTTGTACAATCCACGCAGAGCAAATCGGTGATTGTAGTACCTCTTTTCCGAAGAAAAAATGAAATGCAAGACAAAGAAGAATTTGGTTGCATGTTAGTATTTTCGCAAAGTGCGGCAAGTACAGAAAACGAGATTAAGTTTTTAACATTATTTGCAAACCAAATAGAACTTGCGATAACAATAGCAGGATTATTTGAGGAAGTTCGTAAACAGGCGGTTACGGATCCGTTAACAGGACTATATAATCGACGATATTTTGAAGAAAACATTAATAGAGAAGCTGAACGTGCATTGCGTTTAGGTCAACCTTTTTCACTTATTTCACTTGACCTTGACCACTTAAAAACTATAAATGACACATATGGACACCAATACGGAGATGTTGCCATTAAAACAATTTCCGGAGTATTAAAAAAGCAGGCTCGTTCCATAGATGTACCGGCAAGAATAGGCGGAGAAGAGTTTAATGTAATGCTACCCGGAGTTGATTCTTATGGGGCAATGATTGCGGCAGAACGTATCAGAGCGGCAATTGAGGCAACGCCATTAGAAAAAATCGGTAATGTAACGGCAAGTATCGGAGTTGCAACATTTTTAGAACACAGTAAGAATGTTTTTGATTTAACAGAACTTGCTGACCAAGCAATGTATCGGGCAAAAATTAACGGAAGAAATCAAGTTCAATTAACACAAAAGCAAGTAGAATCAAATTGGCAAAAAGTTGCAATTAATGCATTTTTGGACATTGTATCAAAACAAAGAGTTCAAATTCCTGCGGAACTTGCAGGAGATATTACGGCTCGTTTAAGTGCTGTTTCTGCATACGAAAAAGGTGCAAAAGAGGTTATTTATTCGGTTGTTGACATTTTAACTCAATCTTATAATTCTACGTATCAAAGCGGTTTTACGAAATCTAAATTACATTTAGCCGTAAAATTGGCAACAAAAATGAATATGACAAAAGAAGAAATTGACAAATTAAAAATTGCCGTATTACTTTATGATATAGGAAATATAATGATTCCTGAAAACATCTTCAAGAAAGAAGATTCATTAACGGAAGACGAAAAAAATCTCATTAAAAAACACCCTGTAATTGCCGCAAGAGAAATTTTAAGCCCTATAAGCAGTATTCAGGATATTATTCCCATAATAGAAAAACATCATGAGAATTGGGACGGAACAGGTTACCCCGGTAAGGTTTCCGGAAAAGACATACCTCTTGGTTCACAAATAATTTTACTTATAGATGCATATTATGCATTAACACAAGATAGACCATACAGAAAGGCATTTTCTATAGAGAAAGCTCTTGAAATTATTCAACAAGGAGCAGACGTGAAATGGAGCAAAGAACTCGTTGAAAACTTCATTCCTCTGATTAAGCATGATGACAGGGAATAATGACCTTCTTATAACAGCCCTCTACCAATGGCTTTCAACTTTTAACGATAAACCAATTTTGAAAGATACTTCAAAAATTTATAATGTTAAATATGATTGTTATCTTGAAAGCAGTATTCGAGAACCATTGTCGTTTACCGTTTTTGAACTTTCCGACAAAGGAGAATTGCTGATTGACAATACTCAGCGGCTGCTAGAGAGCCAAGCGGCATTTTTTGTGTTCGTAAATCCTCGTAGCGGTTGGGTTTTTGCAATAAAAAACACACTTGAAAACAAAAAAAAATTGATTAAAAACGAACCAATACAAAATTTTAAAATTAAAATAGTTTAAATACAATCAATTAAATTATAAAAATATGCAATCACTTTCCAAGACAAAACAAGATATACACATTGCAGAATAAATATGCTATGCGTCAATCAATCGTGAAGTCACGAAGAGCAATATCGTCTTCAGAATCTTCTTTCATCGCTGTTTCAAGCAATATATAAGTCATATATGCACCCAATGCAACAGCTTTCGGATCAAGTTCCGTATTATTCGCAGCCTCTATAATTGCAGAATTTATTTCCGGATTTTCCGCCTTAATATAATGAATCATCTTCTTTCTCCAAGCATGAACATCTTGAAAAATTTCTGCAAAAACTAAAGATGATTGTTCTTCTGTAATAATAGGTAACACGATATTTTCCAAACCTTTAATCTAATAAAAAGAGGAAGGGAAAAACCCTTCCCCATAAAAAACTATACTTATTCGTCAGCAACTTCAGTTCTGATTGATGCCTTTGACCCTTTGATAGTCTTACTCTTATGCTTTTCAACCTGACGAAGTAATTTATCTGCCAATAAATCGATTGCGGCATACATTGTTTCAGCTGTTTCTTCTAACTTTATAGAACCTGATGTCATTTTACAAATAACTTCAGCCGTATGGCTTTCGCTAACAGAAGGATTTTTAATTACGCTCAAAACAACTTCTATAAGTTGTATTTGATCATAATGCGTCAATACCTTTCCGATTTTTTCTTTTGTGTACGCTTTAATTGCGTCTGTGATTTCAATGTTACGTCCGTTTACGATAATTCGCATAAACTCTTTGCCTCCTACATAATAACTTTTAAATTATAAAACATTTTTTTAAATAATAAAAGTACCTTTTACATTATTGTTAAGCAATTCAACAAAAAATTAATCTTTTTTATCAAAAATATAAATTTATTTGCAAAATTACTTCATTTTCGGGAAAACTCTCAATCTTCCGTCATCAGATCTCCATTTAAACCAACCTGTCTTATAAACAGATCCTGTATCAACAACCGTTACAAGTGCCCAATTGCCTCTTATTATCCTTAATGCTACCTGATCAGGATAAACAAAATCCTCAATAACTTGAGCATCTTCCGAATCTTTGGAATATAATTTATACTGCGATTTTGGAACATCTGTCATTATTTTGACGCCGTTTTCTCTTCCAAATTTATATACAAATTCTTTCCAAGTCAAAAATTGTGAATCATCTTTTATTCTAACCCAGCCCAATTGTGTTCCGTTTTGATTAACATATATTTGAGCCCAGCCATTTTCGGGATATTCCGCAATTGCTGTATAAAATTCATCTTTTGATGGCATATTAACTACATACGGATTATAGACATT
The DNA here is from genome assembly GCA_964550875.1 of uncultured Muribaculaceae bacterium. GTDB lineage: Bacteria > Cyanobacteriota > Vampirovibrionia > Gastranaerophilales > Gastranaerophilaceae > RUG841. Next base: position 8,487 of record CAZKAS010000062.1, read on the forward strand.
TCTGCTTTCTCGAACTATCGCTGATTTTTCGTTCAAAACCGGTAACTCAAAATGCTTAAGCTTTTTGGATTTTTCTGTAGGTGCAATGTATACATCAAAATCCTTCTCCATTTTTAAAAGCCCAATACCATAATGGCGAATACTCCTTGATGAAGTCGGCACCTTATCTGCGGCAAATACCGTCATTGCCGTCGTCATCAAGATAATAGAAGAAACTATTAACTTCTTAAGCATTTTTTCCACCAATTGAAGGAGTCGATGTTCTTTCCTTTATTTCTTCAAGAACAGCATCTTTAAAATCATCAGTGCTCATTGAGCCAATTGCTCCCTTTCCTCTGACTCTGACTGCCACTTGATTTGATTCAATTTCCTTATCCCCTACCACTACAACGTATAGAATTTTCTTGTCTTGCAACGCTTCTCTTATCTTATAATTCATACTTTCCGAACGGTCATCAAGTTGAACTCTGATACCTTCTTTAAATAATTCATTATAAATTTTTGCAGCATAATCATTATGTCGCTCTGCAATCGGAACAACACAAACTTGTGTCGGAGCAAGCCAAGTAGGAAATGCGCCGGCATAATGTTCGATAAGAATACCATGAAATCTTTCCATTGAGCCAAAAATAACTCTGTGAAGCATAACAGGGGTTTTCATTTGTCCATCTTTATCCTGATATTTGATATCAAATCTTTCAGGTAAATTAAAATCGAGTTGGATTGTTGCACATTGCCAAGTTCTTCCGATTGCATCTTTAACCTTAAAGTCAATTTTCGGTCCGTAGAATGCTCCATCACCCTCGTTGATATCGTATTTCATTCCTCGTAAATCAATTGATTCTTTCAAGCATGCTTCTGACAGTTCCCAATTTTCCAATTTTCCGACATAACTGTCAGGTCTTG
>CAZKAS010000063.1:0-9364 GCA_964550875.1 uncultured Muribaculaceae bacterium
TCCCGCAAGACTTGAAGAAATCAGACACGCAAAGGAAGAAGGAGTAGTATTCCAATTCTTACATAATCCTGTTGAACTTATGGGAGAAGAAGGTTTTGTAAAAACAGCAAGACTTGAAATTATGGAACTTGGAGAACCTGATGAATCAGGAAGAAGAAGCCCGGTTCCGACAGGAAATTTTGTTGATGAAGAAGTTGATACATTTATTGTAGCACTTGGTACGGGACCAAACCCAATCATTCAATCTTCTGTGGCTGCAGACGGTATGGATTTAGATACAGACAGAAAAGGATACATTATTATTGATTCAACAACAGGCAAAACTTCAATTGACGGAGTTTATGCAGGTGGTGACGTTGCACCGACGGGTACTTCAAATGCAATCAATGCAATGGGAGCAGGGAAACGTGCAGCAGCAGCGATTAACGAATATTTAAAAGGTTAAATTAATCTTTTAAAACGTAAAAAAGCGGTCAAAATGACCGCTTTTCGATTATGAAGGAATTAGAATGAGTTTATTTATATTTTCAGTAATTTTATTAATACTTGGTTATGTGATATATGGAAGTTTTGTTGAAAAAGTTTTCGGCGCTAATTACAAAAAAATGCCTCCGTCCGTAAAATATGCGGACGGTATTGATTTTGTTAAAATGCCTGTATGGAAAATTTTTTTAATACAATTTTTAAATATTGCTGGATTGGGGCCTGTTTTTGGAGCGGTACTTGGAGCGGCATACGGACCTGTTTGTTTTTTGTGGATTGTATTTGGCTCTATCTTTGCAGGAGCGGTGCACGATTATCTTACGGGAATGCTTTCCGTAAGATACAAAGGCAAAACTATGGATTATTTTATTGGAAAAATTCTTTCTAAACACGCAAAATATTTCTTTGTCTTTTTCCTTGTATTAATTTTAGTCCTTGTTGGGGCAGTATTTGCAATAAATCCTGCAAAAATGCTCGCACTAATTTTTAAAATTCCCGTAATTTATTTTGTTGTATTAATTTTCGGATATTACTTTTTAACAACATTATTGCCTGTTGATAAAATCATTGGAAGATATTATCCGATATTTGCGCTTCTACTTTTGGGAGTAACCGTTTCATTATTGATAAGTCTTTTCTGTCTTGGAACAAATTGGTTTCCTGTAACATTTGAAAATTTACACCCACAAAAAGCATCAATATTTCCGTTAATGTTTATAACTATTGCCTGCGGAGCTCTAAGCGGATTTCACGCAACACAATCCCCGATTATGGCAAGATGTTTACCGAACGAAAAGGACGGTCGATTAATTTTTTACGGATCTATGATACTGGAAGGTTTTATTGCTTTAATATGGGCATCTTTAGCAATTGCATTTTACGGTGACTCAACGGCACTGGGGAATGTACTTTTTGACCCGACAAAGGGACAAGGTGCAGCCGTTGCAGAAATTTCAAAAGGCTTAATCGGCTCTGTCGGCAGTATTTTTGCAATATTATCAGTTGTTGTTCTTTCAATCACATCGGGAGATACCGCATTTCGTTCAGCAAGATTAACTCTTGCAGAGGCAATTCATTTTGACCAGAAAAAAATCGGAAAAAGGTTTCTTTTAAGTGCAGCTGTACTGCTTGCAGGAATTGCATTTACATTGTTTGATATAACGACTTTATGGTACTATTTTGGCTGGGCAAACCAGACACTCGCAATGTTTTCTCTCTGGACAGTCAGCGTATATTTAAAGAAAAAGGACCGTTGTTATTGGATTTCACTACTTCCGGCAATATTTATGACAATCGTCTGCGCAACCTACATTTTACAGGATAAAAACAGTTTCAACATAAATATAACTCTTGCAAAAATAATTGCCATAATTCTTACAATAATTATAACGACTTTTTTCTTCTTAAAAAAATATCCGAAAAGAAACAATACTCAATAACGTGCATAGTTTTTTGACATGTGATATAATAAACTCAACGAAAATGGGTGCAAGAATGACAAAAAAAATCAATAAAGTTAATGAATTACGAAAATTAGTTTTAGCAAGTTCTGATAGAGAATATGAAAAGCAAACGGTACAAGGAATTTTGCGTTCAATGCTTGAACCGTTAATGGAACAACCTTCTCAAGAAGGATTGGTTTTGATGAAACTTTCAAATACGGAAGGTATTTCTTCAATTATAAAACGGCTTGAATTTTCCGACGTAAAAATGTATTGTTATTGCGATAATCTTGCAAATGACAAGATAATGAATGTTGAAAAGGAAAGAATTTGGGATACAACAGAATTTGTGTTAATTCTTGCCCCAAGATACTCTTCTGTTCTTATTTGGGATTGGGATTTGACAAACAACGGAATGACTCAAATTTGTTTAATTTTAAACTCAAGAGAAATATCTGACATAGCGAATATTTTATTTAATAACTCAACAATTGAATTAAACAGCTATTTAACAACGTACGCACCCGACCGTCGGGAACAAAAGACAATGAATATTGCCATCAATAAAATTGTTAACTGCCTCAATAACGTAAATCAAGAAATGGTTTTTTCTCAAGCGGAAAAGGAAAATTATGATAATACGGATAATTTGATAAAACAATACGAACAAATTTCCGAAAAAGCGAAAACAACGGCTCATGAAATCAAAAATCACGTTTCCGTAATTGATTTATACACCAAAATTTTGGAAAAAAGACTTGAAAATGTAGAACTTGCAGAAGAAAACAAAAAATCAATACAAAACAGTTTAGCAAGTATAAAACAGTCCGCATTTACAATATCTTCTTTTATCAGTGAATTGAGAAGTTACTCCTCTCCGATTTTAGCAGAGGTAAAACTTTCATCGGTTGTAAACTCGGTTGTCAATTTGGCAATGCCAAAAGCAAAAGAAAAAGGAATTGCTCTTGAATCGTATGTTGACGATGAATATAGAGTTCACATTGACGAAACAAAAATGCAAAGCGTATTATTAAATTTGATTTATAACGCAATTGAGGCAATTAATAAAAGTGGAAGAGTTACTTTAAAAATCAAAGGAAAAGAAAACAATTACGTTAAATTAGCGATTTCAGATACAGGAACAGGAATTACACCGGAAGTTCTGCCACATATCTTTGAGGACGGATTTACGACAAAAATAGAAGGAAACGGTCTTGGTCTTGGAATTTGTAAGAAATTAACAGAAGAACAATACGGAAAACTTAGACTTATTAAATCCGATAAAGAAGGAACAGAATTTGAACTTTTAATTCCAACGATATAAACAAAAAAGAAAAAGCCTTTTAAAACAAGGCTTTTTCATTAAATAGAAAATAATCGAATAAGCATTTTATTCTTATTCTTCGTAATCGTCATTTTGAGTTAATTGCGGATAAACATCTTCATTAGCAATTGCTTCCATTTGTGCCTGACGTCCTGAACGTTGATTAGCGAGTGCGGTTTGACATGCCTGAATATTATTCAGGAATTGAGAAACATTAGCAGACATATCATCAAAAATCTTAGCCGCATAATCCTCTGCGCCTTCTTGAATAACGGCAGCTTTACGAATAGCGGTAACTTTTATTTCTTCCGCTTCTCTGAGAGCATTAGACTGTAAATTTTCACAATATTCCTCAACTTGTTGTTTCTGTTTAGCAAGAACTTCTTGCGCACGTTTAGAAATTTCATCTCGACTAACAAGCCTTGATTGTTCATCACGAGCATCTTGAATCATACGTTCAGCCCGATTTTGTGCTTCACGAATAATTTCATCACGTCTTGCCATAAGCATTTCTGCCTCTTTAATATCCGCAGGAATACTAGCATTACACTGTTCAATTAATTCTTCTAATTCCGATTTATTAACGATTGTATATCCAAAAAGTTCATAACCCTTTTGCAAAAGGGCATTCGCTTTACCAAGCAAACTTTTTAACTGAAGTTGAGCCATTTGTTACCTCTTATTGATTTTTTCTTTTAAATATTCTGCAACCGGCGGAGAAACAAATTTTGATATGTCACCGCCCATCAAAGCAACTTCTTTGACGGTACTAGATGAAATGAAGTTATATTTTGGTTTAGTGATTAAAAAAACGGTATTAATATCCGGAGCAAGAGCATTATTTGTTTGAGAAAGTTGCATTTCGTATTCAAAATCAGAAACTGCTCGCAAACCTCTAATTAGTACATTTGCACCTTTTTGTCTTGCATAATCAATCGTTAATCCGTTAAAATAATCCACCTCAACATTTTCCAATTTGTCATACTCACACGACAATCGAATAAGATGAAGCCTGTCCTCTATCGGGAGAAAAGAACGTTTATCACTATTTTTTAAAACAGCAATAATAACCTTGTCAAAGATTCCTGCCGCTCTTTTCAAAACATCTAAATGCCCTTTTGTTACCGGATCAAAACTGCCCGGATAAATTGCAATTTCCAAAATTATCCTCATTTCAGCATGCTTACATAAATATTGTAAGCGTTTTTTTTATTTTTTGCAGAAATTTAACATTTATTTATGTTTTATAATATTTTTATTATTTTTTTTACCCAAAAATTTAAACAGAGAAAAGCCTAAAAGTAAAGAATTAACTGCAGCAACAGCTTTTTCAATCTTTTCTGCTCGTTCTTGTTCTATTTTTTCTTCAAGTATTGCTTGAAGTTTTGCATTAAAAATTTTTAATTTCAATTTACACTCGGTCAAATTACCTTTGAAACCACTTTTGACAATATTTTTGTTTATCTCTTCCGTTAATCTTATTTTCTTGTCCATAAACACAATCAAATAAATGCCAAATACAAGTTCCAATATAATTAACACAAATATTAATTCAATCATTTGATGACCTCTTTTGTAATTTATATTATTATAGAACATAAAGAGAACTTTTTAAATAAGTTAAGGATAAAATCAACTCGATTATGGAAAAAATCAAATATATAATATCTTTATTGCTGGCAAAGACAGCAATAAGTGCTATAAAACTAAGAGGGAAATCAAAAGGAACATCGGCACCCGGCATGCTGGCAATGAAAATTTGTCCCAATTTTATAAAAGAAGCCTCAAAAACAAATAGAGAAAAAATTCTCACCGTAACAGGGACTAATGGAAAAACAACAACAACGGGATTACTCGCCCATTTTATAAAGGAAAATAAAAAAACAATAATTCACAACACAGAAGGTGCAAACATGCTGACAGGCATTGCCACAGCGTTAGTTCACAATATAAAATTCAATAAAAAAAGTGACTATCTTATTTTTGAATGCGACGAAGCATATCTCAGAAAATTATACGATTTTATAAACGCAGACTATCTTCTTGTTACAAACCTTTTCCGTGATCAACTCGATCGTTATGGAGAACTTGATACAACATACAAAAAAATAAAAGAAGCAATTCAAAAAAATCCAAACTTAACAGTATTTTTAAATGCAGATGACCCGACGTTGGAGGGAATTGCCCAAAATAATAAAATTATATATTTTGGTATTGAAGATGTTCAATATAAATACGCATCTCAAAAATCAAATGCACCTGCCGAAAATACAACTTGCAGAAAATGTGGTCAAACTTTAGAATATGACAACAATTTTTATGCGCATATCGGTCACTATTCTTGCAAATGTGGCTATAAACGCCCAATTCCTAAATATCAGGGATTTGTAAAAGTTTTCAATTCTTTTTCTGAATTAACGGTAAAATATGAACAAAGAGAAGAAACTTTTCGCTTAAACATGCCCGGACTTTACAATGTTTATAATGTCTTGGGAGCAATCGCAGCAGCACTTGAAAACGGTGTTTCACCGGATACAATTCGCAATGGATTATTAACATATTCCTCTGTTTTCGGACGAGCAGAAACAACGACAATTAACGGCAAAAAGGCACTAATTCAGTTAATTAAAAATCCTGTCGGAGCAAGTGAAGTTATAAGACAGATACAAAGTTTTGAAAAATCAAAATTGGTAATAATATTAAACGACAATTATGCAGACGGACGAGATGTTTCTTGGATATGGGACGCTGATTTTGAAGCATTAAGCAACTACAAACAAACAATAACGGTATCAGGAACAAGAGCCAATGATGCAGCTCTCAGACTAAAATATGCAGGTGTAAACATCAATCTTTTACAAGTAGAAAAGGATATTAAAACAGCAATAGATACTGCAGCAAAAAATACCGCTGAGAATGAAACACTTCTCATATTACCGACATACACCGCTTTATTAAAAATGCAATCAATTTACGGAAACAAAAACAAATAAAAAATGCCCTACTCAAATTTGAATAAGGCATTTAAAGAATTAAAATTATTCAGCTTTTTCTTGCAAAGCATCATATTTATGTGCTTTTTCAAACGCTTCCATTTCTTCAATGGAACCATAAACAGCATGACAACCGCAATCTACATGAATTACTTCACCCGTAACACCGCTTGAAAGGTCGGAAGCCAAGTAAAGACCTGTTTTTCCAATATCTTCAAGAGTAACATTTCTATGCATTGGAGCTTTTAAAACAGCAGCTTTCAACATTTTATTGAAACCACCGATACCGCTTGCAGCAAGCGTTTTCACAGGGCCTGCAGAAATACAATTAACTCTTATGTTGTCCTTGCCCAAATTATCTGCCAGATATCTCATAGAAGCCTCAAGAGCTGCCTTTGCAACACCCATTATATTGTAATTTGCAACCGCCTTTTCCGAACCGAGATACGTAAGTGCAAAAATTGAACCGCCATTTTTCATAAGAGGTCTTGCATTTCTTGCTATTGAAACCAAAGAATATGCACTAACGCCCATTGCTAAATCCCAACCATCTTTTGATGTATTTACGAACTCACCTGTTAAGTCATCTCTGTTTGCAAATGCTACGGCATGAATAACGAAATCCAACTCACCATAAGTCTTTTCATATTCAGCAAAAACTTCTTGCAACTTGTTTTCATCAGTAACATCACACTCAACAATCATTTTTGAACCCATTGATTCTGCAATAGGTCGAACTCTTTTTTCCATTGCCTGATTTGCGTATGTAAATGCAATTTCCGCCCCGGCTTCATTTAATGCTTTTGCGATACCGTACGCTATTCCGCTGGTATTACTGACTCCGAAAATTATACCCTTTTTGCCTTTCATTAAATCCATAAAAAATCTCCTTTTTTTAACTAACCAAAAGTAGAAGTTATACGTCATTTTATGCCAAAATTAAAAGGTTTGCAATCAATTTACAAACAGAATAATTGTAACAAATTACCTTAAATCGTTACTTTAAATAATTTTTCTGACAATTAATATTCTTTACTATTTTTTATACGTAAAAAAGTAAAGGAAATTATGAAAAAATACGGATTTACACTTGCTGAAATATTAATTACTTTTGTTGTAATAGGAGTCGTTGCCGTTATGGCAATTCCTCTTTTTATTGAAGCAAAACAGGACAAAGAAACAACCGCAAAATTAAGCCTTGCGCAAACAATTCTTGCGAATGCTACAGAAATTGCAGCAGTAAATCAAGGAAAAATAACAAAAAACGAATTGGCAAATTATTCCTCGCAAGAAATTTTTGATATTTTTTACAAAAAAAACATAAAGACCGCAAATTCCTGTTCTGAAGATAATTCCGAAACTTGCTGGACACAAACAAAAGACTTTTTTCAAAAAAATATTGCACCGGACGGCAATAAATATGGAATTGCAGGCACCGTTCATACCGGATTTACTATGCAAGACGGAATGAATGTTACTTTGACTAAAGTAAAAGAACTTGATGAACGATTTGGAATTGAAACTAAAGATGAATATTCTGTTGTATTTATGGTTGATACAAACGGAAATAAAGAACCTAACGCAATAGGACAAGACGTATTTGCATTTGTTCTGGATTCTCAAGGAAAAATCATTCCCGCAGGCTCACACAATGATTCATCCAACTGTCAAAGAGGTTGCGATTTTGACGATGATTATTGGGACTGCACAGCAAGAGTCCTCAAAGAAGGAAAGAGAAAATACCTTTAATTTAACATTAAAAAGCCCCTTCTTGGGGCTTTTTTCTTAACCAAATGTTTTGAATGTTTTATCAACGTTCTTTTCAATTACTTTCTTAACTGAATCAATTTCTGTTTCAATAGCATTGTGTTCTGATTGAATTTGTTGTAATTGAAGTTCTAATTCTTTATCTTTTTGTTGCCAATATGTTGTAAGATATTCATAATCAGAAGTAACTTGCGCATCATCTGAAGTATCAAGTTCATCAACGATATTGCCTACATATGAGTAATTGATATCTTCATAACCTGATTGATCTTCTTTCAATTTTCTCAACGTCCATTCACCTGTTCTCAATTGATTTTCAAGATAATCGTTATCATTACATCTGTCATCATAAATGATAGGAGTCTTTAAAAGTTCATCAGCTTCAGCATACATTTTGTTTCTTACAACTGCTGCATCTGCATAACCTTCAACATATGCTGATTGATTTAATTCATTACCTGACAAGAATGAATATCCGTTTTTTGACCAGTAATCATTGAGTTCAACTTCATTCATGTTTTTAACATTTTCCAAAAATGACTTGCTATCAACAGTATTACCTTTTTCATCAACAATAGGATCTGCAAAGCCAATCAACTTTTCAAAGTTTTGACCGTTAACTCTTGTTGCTTGCTTTTCACCGTGTTCACCTTCTACATCAACAGTGAAATACTTTTTGTTCATTTTTTCTTCATATTCAGCATCAGCTTGAGCCTTTAATTGTTCAGCTAATTTTGAAGCTTCTTCTGACATTGGTCTTACTTGAGTTCCGTTTTTATCAACCAATGTATAGCCCAATCCGCTGGGATATGCTGCTGTAATTGTTTTGTAATCCAATGCAACTTTGTTTACTTCTGTACCGTTTCCAACAGGAACAGAGAACATTAATCTTCTGTTATTAATACCTTCAGAATAAGTCATTGCAGCATCTGACAATCTCTTTGCAACTTCATTTCTTTGTTGGTTAATTTGTTGAGCTTGATATTCTTTGTCGCTCTTTCTTGCTGTTAATTGTAAATATCTTGCTTGTGATGCTGAAAGACCCATCTTACTTACCTTTTTTACTTACCTTACATGTTTGTTATCGGCAGGAAAACATGAAACTTTAATACTTTGAACCATTTTGTAACAAATTGTTAACAAGTTTTTTAAATTTTTGACTTTTTTTTAAATCAAAATAAAATATCAGTGCTAAACATGTAAAAAGAATGGCTTTTCATGGGTTTACAAAAATTTACATATTTTTTTTGGTGGATTCAAGAAGCAATCGCAACACTAACGCCCCAAGCCTTGTAGTATGTGGTAAAATTTAATTTACCGCACCGATTAAAGATGATGAATATAACAATAAATTA
>CAZKAS010000064.1:0-8854 GCA_964550875.1 uncultured Muribaculaceae bacterium
GATTTCGAAAATAACAGAGCATATGAACTCACTGCGCTGCGTGAAGCAATCAGATATCATTGGAAAAATGATCATAATCTCGATTTAATTGATTATATGTGGGATTTATATCCGATTGGTTGGGATAAATACAATAAAGACAGAATTATAGTTTATGCGTATGCTTATGGTGAAAATCACGTGGGCGCAAAGTTTTTAGGTGCTTGGAGTATTGATTATAAAAATCAACGTTCTGAGTTGATGTCAGAAACTGATGTCGGTTTTGAAGTTTCTACAAACGGATATTGTTTGCAAACTACTATTGGCAGAGGTTTTTAAATATTTCAATACTCTCTTTTAATTGATTTTTATCAAAAATTTCAAACACAATATACGGATTAATATTTTCTTTTTTTAAGACGTCAATTATTTCAACAAAATTTATTGTTCCGAGCTTTATTCCGTTGTGGTCATCATTTGTTTTGTAATTATTGTGTAAGTGCAAGTGTTGCAATCTGTTTCCGTATTCTTTTATCCAGTCTTGAGGTGGAATTTTTGAGCAAAGGTTTGCATGACCTGTATCCAAACAAACTTTCAAAAATGGAGAATTAACTTCATCAACAATAACCTTAATATGTTCATAGTCAAAATCTAAAACATTTTCAAGTACTGCTACTATACCATTATCTTCAAATTGTTTTATAAACTCTTTCCAAAAAATTATTGAAGCTTTGTAATTTTTTTCAATGGACACCCTATGGTGCATACCTTTATGTCCTGAGTGAAAATTAACGTGTTTTGCTCCAACTGCAAGGGCAGCTTCAAAAGATTGTTGATATCTTTTTTTTGCAATCGCTTTTAATGCCTCATCACTAACGCCGGGGTTTAGGCCTGAAAACAATGCGTGTAATGAGATAAGTCCCTCAAAACCAGAAACGCTCCTTTTGAGTTCATTTATAATGTATTGAAAATCATTATCTATTTTTTCTAAATGTGGTAGTCTGCTTATTTCCAGTCCCATACCGAGCTCGGTTGCTGTTTTTGCCGCTTCTGCTATGCTTTTTTCAACAGATGAAGTAATTAACAGGTTCATAATATGCTTCCGTCCTCGTTTTTATATAAATTATTTCTAAAATTTTCTGCAACTGTTTGTATTATACTTTCAACCTTTTCTCCGGAAAATTCTTCCTGTGAATATATCAGTTCTTTTTTATTCGTTTTAAATTTGTAATTTTCAGTAATTTCTATGCTTATTTGCTTTCCATTATCATATTTTATGACAATTTCCGATTTATTGTTTTCTTTTTTTATAATGAACCGACAATCGTTGCTGTTAAAAATCTGCAAAATGTCTGTATTATAAAGTTTGGGTTCGTATATGGCTTGCATTTTGAAAAATGCGGGTGAAATTAATTTTTCCATTCTTTTGGCAAAATCTTTTTGTAAATATTTTATGTTTGAATGACTGTTTTTTGTATTATTTATTATTTTGCCAACGCTTTCTTCTTTTACTGTAATATTCTTTTGAGCGGTTTCTATAAAGTTCAATGTATTAACGCTTGTTAATGCACTAATTAATTTTTTATTTAAATTTTTTTCGGCAATTTTAAAATCTTCTATTCCTGAAATTCTCATTGCCGCCGCTGATACAGATGTTTCAAACGGTAAAAGGTCATTTAAACGTTGAAAAAATTTTTTTGCTCCTTTTTCATTTGTCTTATGTAAAATTAAATAAATCTTATCATCTGGTGCGTGTCCGCAAATATCATTTTTACGTAAATTTTTTGATAAAGCTTCTTCTATTGTTTTGTTTGCCGTTGCTGTTTTGCAACGTATGTCTGCGGATATAATCATAAAAGTTGTTTCATCGTATCTGGTTAAACACCTTTTGTATTCTCTTTCAAAAATCATTTGCGTATAAATTTTGTCAAAATAACCATTTTTATCCGTGACTTCAATTAATGAAAGTAATGAAGATTTCTTATACAACATGTCACTTTGTAATTTTTTCTTTAAACACCACATAATGCGCATGTTTAAAACAGTTTCATCAACATCTTCTTCTATAAAATCATCAATTCCAAAATCAAATGCTTGACACAAAAAATCACTTTCAGCATTATTTGAAATTAGAATTATTGATGTTCTTTTTAGATTAGAAAATTTCTTAATTCTTCTGACAAAATTTACTTGTTCTGCCTCTTCAGCGTGTAACAATATTAAATCGGCTGATTGATTATTAATGCAGGAATTAGCTTTTTTATAATCCATAATTCCGACTATGTCACTTGTTCTTAGTAACAAAATTTTCGATGATAATTTTGTTGCAAAATTTTTATTGTCAGAAATGATTATAATATTATTTTCTTTCAAGTTTGTGCTCCGCTACATAATTTTCATAAGGTAAACAGTGACCAGAGTAAAGTAAATTGCAATTCCAAAAACATCAATAACGGTTGCAATTACAGGGCCTGAAGCAATGGCAGGATCAATTTTAAATTTCTTTAATAAGAAAGGAGTAATTGCTCCTAACAAAGTAGCAACCGCCATATTTATAGCCATAGAAATACCGACTACAATTCCAAAGTCTATATTATGTTTCCATTGCCAAGTGTATAATGTTACTAAAACACCAAACATAGTTCCTATAATAATTCCTACTCGAAGTTCCCTAAAAATTTGGTGAATGGCTTGGCTCATATTGAGTTGACCTGTTGATAATCCCCGAATAATAATTGTGATTGACTGAGTTCCAATGTTTCCTCCTAAACCTGCCAACAATGGCATAAATACTGCAATAACGGGAACTGCATTTAATGTCGTTTCAAATTTATTAACTACATTTGATGCAATCAATTGCCCTATTAATGTGATAAAAAGCCATGGGAATCTTGCTTTGACAGCTTTAACGGTTGAACCAAAAACGATTTCATCTTCGTCAACAAGCTCCGTAGAAATACCTGATGTCTGCAAAATCTCATCAGTTGTTTCTTCTTCAACGATATCTTGAGCATCGTCCCATGTAATCATACCTTTAAGCCTGTTATACAGGTCAACAACGGGTAAAGCGGAATATTGATATTTCATAAAAATATCGGCAACCGCATCTTGTGGGTCGTCAACGTGAAGTTTGACGATGTCTTTTGTCATTATTTCTTCAACCTTGGCTTTGTATGGCTTTGTCAATAATGTTCTTAAACTTAATACGCCTAACAGGTGCTTTTGATTATCTGTTACATAAATGTAATATAGTTCAAACTCATCTTGTTCTGCTTTGGATTTAATAAAAAGTAAAACATCTTCAACACGCATATCTTTGTTGACGGTTAACACATGCGGTGTCATAATACCGCCGGCAGTATCTTCTTTATATGCGAGCAATTCTCGAATTTCAGTAGAAAAATTATCAGGTAATTTTTCCAGATAAGCCTCTGTTTCGTCGTCTTCCATTTCTGCAAAAACGTCGGCTACTTCGTCGTGAGGCATTTTTACGATAAGTCTTGCAGCGTTTTCTTCTCCTATGTCAGAAAGAAGTTCAACCTGAATTTGAGGCGGTAAAAACTCCAAAATTTCAGCTGCTTTATCTTCTTCAATGGCTTTAAAAGCTTTTACTCTTTCATCTTGTTTTAATTCTTGTAATATTTCTGCTAAATCGGCACAATGATAACTATCAAGAATCTCCCTGAGAGCCTTGTTGTCATCTTCATTATCAAAGGTTTCCCTTATTCTATCTGTTATATTCTCAAGATTAAGCATAATCTATACCATTCCATACAGATTATAGCCCGAAGTTTTAATTTTGTATAGTTATAAATTATTTATTATTGCAATAATTTGAGATTGCATCTAAAGCCATTATGTAACCGAATTTACCAAATCCTGTAATTTGTCCGATACAAACAGGAGCAGTATATGAATAATGTCTAAATTCTTCTCTCGTGTGAATGTTTGAAAGATGAATTTCTACAGTTGGTATTGCAACCGCCAAAATAGCATCTCTTAGTGCCACGCTTGTATGCGTGTATGCTGCCGGATTTATGATAATTCCATCGTAAATGCCTTTTGCTTTTTGAATTGCCGTAACAATTTCTCCTTCAATATTGGATTGAAAAAAATTGACTTCAATATTGTTTTTATTTGCGTGAGCCGAAATTTCTTTTTCGATGTCGAAAAGAGTTGTAGTTCCGTATTTTTCCGGTTCTCTCGTTCCAAGCATATTTAAATTAGGACCATTTATAACTAAAAATTTCATACTTTGCTCCGTTTTACATATTTATTTTCAATTAGCCGTTTGGTTTCTTCTCTGACTAATTTATCTATTTCAAAAATTTCATTAATATCAGGATTTGAAACAGACTTGTGATGTTGAACCATGTCTGAAACAATATTGGATATTTCTCCCAATGAAATTTTTCCGTCTAGAAATGCATAAACAGCTTCTTCATCTGCCGCATTGATACATACGGTATAAGAACCACCCTTTTTACCGCATTCAATGGCAAGTTTTAAAAGGGGGAATTTATTAAAATCAGGTTCTTCAAAAGTTAATGTTGCAATTTTCGCAAAATCAAAAGAATTTGTTTTTATTCCTTCTAGTCTTTCCGGATAACAAATAGCATATTGAATAGGAATATGCATACTGGGCAAACCTAATTGTGCTATGACACTTCCGTCTTTATATTCAACAGCACTGTGAACAACGCTTTGAGGGTGAATTACAGTTTTAATATTGTTATAATCAATGTTAAACAAATGGTGTGCCTCAATTACTTCAAGCCCTTTATTCATAAGTGTTGCGGAATCAATTGTAATTTTTTTCCCCATATTCCATCTTGGGTGAGCAAGAGCCTGTTCTTGTGTGGCTTTTTTCATTTCTGATACGTGTTTATGTAAAAATGGGCCACCCGAAGCCGTAATTATAAGCCTGTTTACACCTTCTTTATTGTTTAAGCATTGGTGTATTGCACTGTGTTCACTGTCAACAGGTAAAATATTGACTCCGTTCAAAGCTGCCTCTCTCATAACAATATCACCAGCCATAACAAGAGTTTCTTTGTTTGCAAGTGCAATATCAATATGGTTTTTTATAGCCGTTAAAGTCGGTTTAAGTCCGATTTTTCCTGAAACCGCAACTAAAATTATGTCGTTCGACTTGTCTGAACAAAGGTCAATTAAACCTTCGTCACCATATACAACTTCCAAATTTTTATACTTGGTTGTTAAAATGCAGGCACATTCCTGAGAACCGACACAAACCCTTTTAGGGTGAAATTTTTCAATTTGCTCTGATAGCAGAGGAATATTATGTCCCGCTGACAGCGCAATTACCTCAAATTTGCCCTCAAGTTTTTCCAAAACTTGCAAAGCCTGTGTTCCTATTGAACCCGTTGAACCTAAAATTGTTATCTTCTTTACCATAATTTTTATTATAGTACTAAAATGAAAAAAAACTCAAATAATCATTAATATATTTATTTTTTATAAAAACAATTGTAAATATTTGTTTCAATATTGTAAAAATTACACTTAATAATAGCAAAAAATGAAAGAGTTTATTTTTTAGAATAAAAAAGTATAAAATAACAACTAATAAAAAATAAAAGTAGGTAAGAAAGATAATGCAAATACAAGGTATTTCAGCGGTAACAAATCCATTTGTACAGACGAGAAAGTTATATGGACAACCAAAAACAACACAGAAACAAAGTATTGAACAAGGACAGCAAGGTAAAACAGGTGATAAATTGTCAATAAACGTTGACGGAAAATGGATTTCAAAGTCTATAGATGAAGCCGGTAATGTTTATACGAATATGACAAAAATAAATTGGAGTCCTGCCGGAGTTTTAGATTCTGTAGATACTTTATCGATAAATGATAAAGTGCCGTCTGTAGGGAAACGAACTGTTGTTGATTATGAGCATAATGGAGTTTCTCAAGGAGTTATAACAAATCCTTTGTTGCCGAGAGATAGTGTAAATAAAACACTTGTAACAGAAAGAAAAGATCCTCTAACAGGAAAAACGATTGCGAAACAGACATATTCCATGTCAGAAGTTGCAGGAATTTATAACGTAACAGAAACAGATGCGTTAGGAAGGACAAAGGTTATTTCTTCCGCACGAAAAATGCCTGACGGAGGAATCTATATCCGAAAGAATATGACGAGTTTAGACGGAACGACAACGACATATAGATACACGAAGTCAGGTGATGGCAATCATATCAGAATGTTTAATCAAATTACGGATAAAAACGGAACTGTGCTTTCGACCATTAACAGAACGTATGACAGAAAAGATGAAAATTACGCTCGTTCTTCAGTAAACGGCAGATATTATACGATTGAGCAAAAAGGTAAAGATACTGTTATAACTGATGAGTTTAAGGGTGAAACGATTGTTTTAAACGAAAAAATGTTCAAAGTTCCTGCTTATAAAAAACCGTTAGTATGGGCATTAGGAGCAATTCAAGGATTTACCCCAAAGAAAACGAAAGAACCTGTTATTTCAGAGTTATTGCATACTCTTCCGGGCGACACACTTGTCGATATGAGCAAAGATGTCAGGTACATTATTCCGTTAAAAGATGACTTAAATTCAGCATTTTTAGGATATTATGGACATTTAAATTGTAAGACAGATGAATTTGTTGTATCTCACGAACTCGGACATGCAAAAGACGGATATTTGAAATCCGAATATCAAGAAATGAAAGCAGAAATTGCGGAAGCTAAGGAAAAAGGGGAGCCTGAACCGGAATATTTAACAAATCCTATAGCTGATAATCCCGAATTTCAAAAGGCATATTTCAATGAAAAAGCTATGTTTTTGAAGGCATTTCCAAGTTTTCAGGAAGAATACATAGATTATTTTATATTTGAAACAGACGGACAATCAGACAGAGGCAGAAAGGAAACGGTTGCAGAAACTAATGCAATGAATAGTCAAAAGCCTATGCCGGTTGAGATATTGGCTATGAGAACGCAAGTTCTTCAGCAATATTTTCCGAGAACAATTGCAGTGGCGACAAAACTCACGACGCCAATAGCAGTTCCTGAAAAAAATGTTTCTTTTTCATAGAACGAAGAACAATTCCACAGAAACAGACCTTTATGAGGTCTGTTTTTTGTTGAAAAAAGAATGAATTGACAGGATAATAAATTATAAAAATGGAAACAAATTATTTATTTTTGTAATAGAATAGGATTAGTAATTACAATACGAGTGGAAATGTCATGACAGAAGAAAAAAAAGAATATAAAAACACGTTAAATTTGCCTCAAACGACACTTGAAATGAGAGCAAACGCAACGAAAAAGGAACCTGAAACCCAAAAATGGTGGGCTGATGAAAAAATTTATGAAAAGACCGTTGAAAACAGGGATAAGACAAATGCTTTTATCCTTCACGACGGTCCGCCGTACCTCAGTTCGGAAAAAATTCATGTTGGTACAGCATTAAATAAAATTTTAAAAGATATTTTGATTAAATACAAATCGCAAAGAGGGTATTATGCGCCTTATGTTCCCGGATATGACGGACATGGTTTGCCGATAGAAAATAAAGTTGTGAAGAATATTGAAGGTGGCAGAAATGCTCTTACAGCACTTCAATTAAGAGAAAAATGTAGAGAATACGCTCATAATAGCTTAAAAGGACAGGAAAACGAATTTAAGCGACTCGGTGTATTAGGAAATTGGGAAAACCCTTATTTGACGATTAATGCCAAATATGAAGCCGAACAAGTTCGAGTTTTTGGCGAAATGTATAGAAAAGGTTATATAGAAAAAGGTTTGAAACCTGTTTATTGGTGCGCATCTTGCGAAACAGCACTTGCGGAAGCGGAAGTAGAATATGCAGACCATACTTCAACATCAATTTATGTAAGATTTAAGTTTGATGAAGAAAGTTCAAATAAGTTAAGAGAAAGATTTAATTTTTTAAATAATGGAAAAGATATTTACTCAGTAATTTGGACAACGACACCTTGGACAATTCCTTCAAACCTTGCAATCAGTGTACACCCCAAGTTTGAATATACGTTCTTTGAATATAACGGAGCTATATATTATGCAGCGACAGAACTTTTATCAAGTTTCTTGAAAGATGTTGATTGGATTGAAACAGAAATCAAAGTTCTTGGTGTATGCAGGGGAGAAGATTTGGAAAACTTGACACCTGAACACCCGTTATATGATAGAAAGTCACCGATTTTATGCGGAGAACACGTAACTTTAGATGCAGGTACAGGTTCTGTTCACACAGCGCCAGGACATGGTCTTGAGGACTATGAAGTATGTTGCAAATATAAAATTGATGTTTATTCTCCATTAGACTCAAAAGGAGTTTGGACGGAAGAAGCCGGCGACTTAGCGGGTATTCCTTACTATAAGGGAAATGAAATTGTTATCCAAAAATTGAGAGATTGCGGAGCATTGCTTGCCGCATCTGACATTCAACACAGTTATCCGCATTGTTGGAGATGCAAAAAACCTGTTATATACAGAGCAACTCCACAATGGTTTGTAAAGGTGGATAAATTTAGAGATACTGCTCTTGAAGAGATAAAAAAGGTTAAATTTATTCCTGCATCAGGTGAAGCAAGAATTTCTAATATGGTTGAAGGTCGTACAGATTGGTGTATATCACGTCAAAGAGCGTGGGGCGTACCTATTCCTGTATTTTATTGTGAAGACTGCGGAGAAGTTATTTGTACGGACGAAACTATAGAACACGTGGCAAAAATTTTTGAAATAGAAAGTTCTGATGCTTGGGTAAAATATTCTGAAAAAGAACTTTTACCTGAAAATTATGTTTTCCAGAAATGTGTAAAAAATCATTTCAAAAAAGAAAATTATATTATGGACTTATGT